>JBILGP010000074.1:0-6931 GCA_044350985.1 Polaromonas sp.
TGACCGGGATGTCGGCGAACGTCACCGCCTGGATGAACAGCAGGCCCATGCCCGGCCACTGGAACACGGTCTCGGTGATGATGGCAAAGGCGATCAGGCCGCCGAGTTGCAGACCGGTGATGGTCATCACCGGCACCAGCGTGTTTTTCAGGGCGTGGCCGAAATGGATCGCCCGGTTGCTCAGCCCGCGTGCGCGCGCAAACTTGATGTAGTCGGTGCGCAGCACTTCGAGCATTTCGGCGCGCACCAGTCGCATGATCAGTGTGAGCTGAAACACCGCCAGCGTCACGGCCGGCAAGATGATGTGTTGCCACCCCTTGGCCGTCAGCAAGCCGGTGCTCCAGGAGCCCATCTTGATCACCTCGCCGCGGCCAAAGCTGGGCAGCCAGCCCAGCATCACGGCAAACACCAGGATGAGCAAGATACCGATGAGAAAAGTGGGCAGCGACACCCCCAGCAGCGAGACGGTCATGAACAACTGGCTCAGGAAGGTGCCTCGCCGCAGCGCTGCATAGACCCCCATGGGAATGCCGATCGCCAGCGCCAGCAGAGCCGCTGCCAGCGCCAACTCGAGCGTGGCCGGAAAGCGCTCGACGATGAGTGTGGACACCTTGGTGCCCTGCCTCAGGCTCAGGCCGAACTCCCCCTGGACCGCATTGAAGAGGAAGTGCACATACTGAACAAAGAAGGGTTGGTCCAGACCGAGGTCGGCCCTCATCTCGCGGATTTGCTCGGCCGTGGCATCTTGCCCCAGGAGAAAGACCACCGGGTCGCCCACGTACTGGAACAGCAGGAACGCGATGAACGCCACCGAGGCCATGACCACCACGGCTTGGAGCAGGCGTTGAACAATGAAGGCGAACATGAAGGGGGGCTTGAGCGCGGGAGGTTAAAAAAACAAATCCCGGCGCCGCAGCGCGGGCGCCGGGATTGTCTTGGGAGGGCGTCAGTTCACCTGGATCAGTCGCCAGTCGAGACGGTTGTCGGCGCGGTGGATCACCTCAATGTTCTTCTTCATGGCCCAGGGAATGATCTGGTTGTGAAGCGGAATATGCGAGACGGTGTCGTTGGACAGTTGCAGGCCTTCGGTCAGCAGGCGGTTGCGCACCGGGAGGTCGGTTTCGACCTTGATCCGGTCGACCACGTAGTCCATGCGTGCGTTGGTGTAGCGGCCCACGTTGTAATTGCCGTCGCCGCCCGTGCCCACGGTGCGTGTGAGCGACTGCAAGCTGTAGAGCGCGTCGAAGGTGGGCACACCCCAGCCCAGCATGTAGATGCTGGCCTCGTAGCGCTGGATCATCGGGAAGTAGGTCACCAGCGGCAAGGTGCGCAGCTTGGCGCGCACACCCACCTTGGCCCACATGGCGGTGATGGCCTGGCAGATTTCTTCGTCGTTGATGTAGCGGTTGTTGGGGCAGGCGAAATCGACCTCAAAACCATTGGGATAGCCCGCATCGGCCAGCAGCTTTTGCGCGGCGGCCACGTCGTAGGGCAGGCGCTGATGGACTTTTTCGGTCCAGCCGGCCACCTGCGGCGCCACCAGGGTGCCGGTGGGCTGGCTCAGGCCGCGCATGGTCACGCGGTTGAGGTTGGCGCTGTCGATCGACTGGTAGAGCGCCTTGCGCACGCGCAGGTCCCTGAGCGGATTCTTGCCCTTGACGTTGGAGCCAGGCAGTTCATCGCGGTGCTGATCCATGCCCAGGAAAATCGTGCGGTTCTCCACGCCATCCATCACCTTGAGGTTGGTGTTGGCGCGCAGGCGCGGCAGGTCCTGGGGGCTGGGATCGAGCACGAAATCGACTTCACCAGAGAGCAAGGCGGCGATGCGGGTGGCTTCGGCGCGCACTGGCGTGTAGACGATCTCGGTCACATTGGTTGGGTTGTTGCCCCAGTAGTTGGGGTTGCGCACCAGAACCATGCGCTGGTCGGGTTGCCACTCCTTGACCATGAACGGGCCGGTGCCCATCGCGTTGCGGTGAGAAAACGTCTCGTCCTTGGTGCGGATGTCTTTGGGCTCGACCGAGCGGTTCTTTTCGGCCCAGGCCTTGCTCATGATCCGCAATTCGGTGAGCTGGTTGATCAGCACCGGGTTGGGGTCCTTCATGAGGATATCGATCGTGTTGTTGTCGACCTTGACCACGCGGTCAATACCTTGCGTGTAGACCTGGTAGTTGGAAGTGCGGGCCATGGCCCGGGTGAGCGAGAACACCACATCTTCAGCCGTCAGGGCCGAGCCGTCGCTGAACTTGACGCCTTGGCGCAAGGTAAAGCGCATCTGGCGGGGAGTCACCTCGCGCCAGCTCGTGGCCAGTTGCGGCTCGGCTTTGAACGTGCGGCTGTTGTAGTAGACCAGCGCGTCATAAATTGACGCATGCACCCCGTTGCCCAACGCATTGTTCTGGGAGTGGATGTCTAGCGTTGGAATGTCGCTGGCGCTGGTCCATTTGAAGGTCTTGGCATGCAGGCCGGCCGCGCCCAGGGCCAGGGCTGCACAGATCGTCAGCAGTCGAAGTTTCATGGTGATTTGGGAAAACTAATGAAAGAATTCCGAGTATCACGGGGTTTAAGCCCAGATCTCATTAGGGACAGCCCTGATTCCCTTGAGGTCTGATCGGCTATGGCGCGTTTGCATCATTGCGGTGCATTCCCCGTTTTGTCGCCGCGAGGCTGCCTAAATTTTGTCATCGCGAGGCCGAAGCGCCGTGGCAATCCAGGCTTTTACGCGACCGTCGATGGATCGCTTCGTTCCTCGCGATGACAGCGGGGATGGCTCGATGACGGCGGCGGGGGCGCGATGACGGGTGGGCACGATGACGCCAAAGCCTCATCGGTGCAAGGCCGCCCCCCACTGCGTCATTGCGAGGCGCGCAGCGCCGTGGCAATCCAGGCGGTGGTGCCAATGCCGCAGTGGATGGCTTCGTTCCTGGCAATGACCGGGCCGGGGCGCAACGGCGCAGTGGCGGCCGCGACGTTTTGCTCCCGCACCGCCCGCTTAGCTGCGCGGGCTGATCTGGCCGAGATCGAGCACAGCATCGACCACGGTTTTTCCGTCTTCGGCCAGCAGCAAGATGTCGCCGTCGACTTGCACATAGCTGTGGCCCTGGGGTGTCGGGCCCAGCGCCTCGAGCAGCCGCGCGGGCAGGGGGCGGGTCGACAGGCTGGCCGGCAAAGCCTGGCCGATCTTCCAGCTGCGCTGGGCCTGTGAGGACTCGCAGCGGGCGTTTTTGAGCACCAGACCAGCCGGGCAGGGCCCGTTGCCCCGGTTGGCCGTAAAGTAATCCTGGATGGACTTGCGCAGACCCGGATCGAAGAACTTCCCGGGCTCGGGCTTCTTGGCCTCGGCCGTCGGCGCGCCAGCCGCCGGCGGCCTTCCTGGCGGCGTGGCCACCGGTCCTGCGACGGCGGGCGCTACCGCTGGCGACGTTGCGGGCGCGCCCGCAGTTTGTTGCACCACGGCCGGCGTGCCACCGACCACGGGGGCAGGCCGTGGCGCCAGATCGCCGGCACGAAGGGTTTCGCTGGCCGGCGGCCTCGGCGGCGGGGCGCTGAAGAGCTGGGCCAACTGCTCGGGCCTGTTGCGCAGCCTGGCCTCCAGCGCGCCTTCAATTTGACTGGTCAATTGCATCGAATCGGCATTTCCGAGCCAGTTGCTGCGATTGGCATAAATGATGCGCAACTGGTCCTCGGAGCAGCCGGCCAGGTTGCGCCGCAGCCAGTCGGCCGCCTTGCTGCCGCGCTCCTTGAGGTCATGCGTGCCCAGCGCCATCGCCCTGAATTCGCTGACCAGGCAATTGGGCGCGGGTGCCGGCCTTGCAGGCGCGGTGCCCGGTGCATTGCCCGGCGCATTGGCCGGTGCGCGTGCGGCCGCTGGGTTGGCCGGCGCATTTTGTGCCTGAGCTGTGACGGCAGCCAGCAGCCCGAGAGCCAGAGACAGGAGGAGTTTGGGCATGGAGGGTCCGAGGATCTTTGGGCCTGCGCGGACCAGGCCCTCAAACGATTATCGGCCGCAGGCCGACGCACTTGAGGCCTGCGGCCATGTCGCAGGCCCTGACCACCCCAGGCGCGCTGCGGCGCAGGGTCAGACGCTGTCGACTTTGATGCCTTGGCTGGCCACCACTTTTTGCCAGTCGCTGAAGTCCTGGCTCAAAAAGCCGCTCAAGGCTGTAGCGCCCAGTGCGGCCGGCTCCAGGGCATCGGTCTTGAAGCGGGCCTGGACATCGGGCATGGCCAGCACCCGGGGCAGCGCGGCGTTGATGCGGTCGGTGACCTCTGCCGGCGTGCCGCGTGGCGCCACCAAACCGAAGTAGTTGCTTACATCAAAACCGGCAAAGCCCAGCTCGGCCATGCTCGGAACGTCTGGCAGCGCCGGTGTGCGGCGCGAGGTGGTCACGGCCAGCGCTTTGATGCGGCCGTCGCGTACAAAGGGGGCCAGGGCTGGGATGGTGCCGGTGACCAGGTCGAGTTGCCCGGCCACCATCTCCAGGGTGGCCGGCGCAATGCCTCGGTAAGGAATGTGCGCGATCGACACGCCGGTGCGCGCCTTCAGGCTCTCGAGCACCAGATGGTTGATGCCGCCGGCACCCGCCGATCCGTAGTTGAGCTGGCCGGGGCGGCTGCGTGCGTACTCGACGAGTTCGCGCAGGTTGCTTACCGGCAGGTCCTTTTTGCAGGCCCACAGCAAGGGGCCCTGGGCCACCATGCTCACCGGCGTGAAGCCGCGCACCGGGTCGTAGCCGGCCTGCGGCAGCACAGCCGCCACGGTGGTAAAGGGCGCAGCAATCAGCAGCAGGCTGTAGCCGTCGGGCGCACTCTGCGCGACATGTTGCGCGCCGATCGCGCCCGAGGCGCCAGCCCTGTTCTCCACCACAAAGCTTGCGCCGAGCACCTCGCCGAGCTTTTGCGCCAGCAAGCGGCCCATGGCATCGGTACCGGCGCCCGGCGCAAAGGGCACGACGATGCGCACCGGGCGCTGTGGCCAGGAGGCGTGGGCTGCCAGCGGCAGCAAGGTGGCGGCGGTCAGGCTGAGGGCTTGGCGGCGGTTGATTGGGGCGGTCATGGTTGGGCGTCAGGGTTGTGAACGGTTGCGCTGGGCATCATGCCCGATTGGATGAACGAGGATGTGAATTTTCTGTGACATTGTTGAGTTTTCGCCGAAACCGATGCGTTTTTGCATGGAGTTCTTGCATCGACCAAGGCTGGCCAGGCCCGGTGGCCGTTTACTTGGTCAGCAGCCGCATCGCGTCTTCGAGGCCGCGCAGCGTCAGCGGGTACATGCGCTGGTTCATGAGCTGTTGCACAACCGCGATGCTTTGCCGGTATTGCCAGACGCCCTGCGGCTCGGGATTGATCCAGGCAAATTTGGGAAAGGCGCTGGTCAGCCGCGAGATCCACTGTGCCCCAGCCTCTTCGTTGTTGTATTCGACGCTGCCGCCAGGCTGGAGGATCTCGTAGGGGCTCATGGTGGCGTCGCCCACAAAAATGAGTTTGTAGTCCTTGTTGTACTTGCGGATGATGTCCCAGGTCGGAAACTTTTCGGCAAAGCGGCGTCGGTTGTTCTTCCACATGAAGTCGTAGACGCAGTTGTGGAAGTAGTAGAACTCCAGGTGCTTGAACTCGGCCTTGGCGGCCGAGAACAGCTCCTCGACGCGGGAGATGTGCTCGTCCATCGTGCCGCCCACATCCATGAGCAGCAGCACTTTGACGTTGTTGTGGCGCTCGGGCACCATCTTGATGTCGAGGTAGCCGGCATTGGCCGCAGTCGAGCGGATGGTGTCGTCCAGGTCGAGCTCCTCTTGGCTGCCCTCGCGCGCAAATTTGCGCAGCCGGCGCAGCGCCACCTTGATGTTGCGCGTGCCCAGCTCCTGGGTGTCGTCGTAGTCCTTGTAGGCGCGCTGGTCCCACACCTTGACGGCGCTGCGGTTGCGGCCCTTTTCCTGACCGATGCGGATGCCCTGCGGGTTGTAGCCGTTGGCGCCAAAGGGTGAGGTGCCGCCAGTGCCAATCCACTTGCTGCCTCCCTCGTGGCGCTCCTTTTGCTCTTCGAAGCGTTTTTTGAGCGTCTCCATGAGCTCGTCCCAGCCCATTTTTTCGATCTTGGCTTTTTCTTCGGGACTCAGCTGCAGCTCCAGGTTCTTGCGCAGCCACTCCAGGGGAATGTCCTTCGTGAAGTCGGCCACCATCTCCACCCCTTTGAAGTAGGCCCCGAAGGCGCGGTCGAACTTGTCGTAGTGCTTCTCGTCCTTGACCATGACGGCGCGGCTGAGAAAGTAGAAGTCGTCGATTTTCCAGGCGCCCTCGCCGTCCATCTGGGCATCGCTCTTGGGGCCGACCACGCCGGCCTGCAAGGCTTCGAGCAGGCTCAGCAGTTCGTGCACCGACACCGGCAACTTGGCCGAGCGCAGGGTGTAGAAAAAATCGATCAGCATGCGGCGCTCCTGCGGTCTGCCTGCGCGAGCAAGTCGAGCAGGTGGGTCTTCACCTCGGGCCATTCGCCCTGAGTCAAGCTGTACATCACGGTGTCGCGCACCGTGCCGTCGCGGCGCAGCGCGTTGCCCCGGATCACCCCGTCCTTGCGCGCGCCCAGGCGCTCGATGCCGCGCTGCGAGCGCCAGTTGAAGTTGTCGGTGCGCCAGCCCACCGTCAGGCAGCCCAGGGTTTCAAACGCATGGGTGAGCAAGAGCAGCTTGCAGGTGGTGTTGACGTGGGTGCGCTGCCAGCGCTGCGCATACCAGGTGTAGCCAATCTCCAGCCGGCGCACCGCCGGCAAGATGTCGTGGTAGCTGGTGCTGCCTATCACTTGCCCGCTGGCCTGGTCGACCACTGCAAAAGGCAGGCGGCTGCCGGCCGCTTGCAGGGCCAGGGCGTCGGCGATGTAGCGCGCGGTTTGCCCGGGCTCGGGCACCGAGGTCACGCGCAACTCCCACAGCCGGCC
>JBILGP010000076.1:0-6845 GCA_044350985.1 Polaromonas sp.
AACACCTCGAGCAATCTGCCGCTGCTGGCGGCCTTGCACTCGGGCGATTTTGAGCGCGAGGGTCTGCGCATCGAGGTGCAGCACACACCCAATTCGGACGAGCAGCGCGCTGGCCTTGCCGCCGGGCGTTTCGAGATCGCGCATGCGGCCGTCGACAATGCGGTGGCCCTGATTGAGTCGGGCACCGATGCCGTCATCGTCTGCGGTGGCGATGCGGGACTCAACGACTTCATCGTGCGCCCCGAGATCGGCAGCTTTGCCGACCTGCGCGGCGGCAAGCTGGCGGTCGATGCGCCCAGCACCGCCTATGCGCTGGCGGCCAAGAAGATCCTCAAGGACCGCGGCTTGCTTGAGGGGCGTGACTACCAGGTCAAGCTCGCTGGCGGCACTGGCCCGCGCGCGGCGGCACTGGCCAGTGACCCTGAGCTGGCCTGCGGCATGATCAACCCGCCCTTTAATTTCAAGCTGCGCGCCCAGGGGCTCAAGAGTCTGGGCACACAGTTCGACCTGCTCGGGCCCTACCAGGCCACCGGCGCCTACGTCATGCGCGGCTGGGCGCAGGCCCATGCCCAGACGCTCACGGCCTACCTGCGCGCCTATGTGAGCGGGCAGCGGCGCGTCATGGACCGGGCCCACCGCGCAGACATGCTGGCCTTGCTGACCGCCAATTTCAAGCTCGAGGGGCAGGCCGCCGAGAACACCTACGAGGCCTTGCTCACCGAGGGCTCGGGGCTGGCGCGCGATGCCGCCTTCAATGCCGAGGGCTTTGACCGGGTGCTGTCGATCCGCGCCGAGATGGAGGGCATGTGGGGCGGCCGGCCTCCGGCTGCCCAGCGCTATGTCGATCTGTCTTTTTATCAACGCGCCCTGGCCCAGGGCTGAAACCGGAGACGCCCTGTGCCCGAGCAACGCCTGCCTTATGTCGACGCCAGTGCCTTGACCGACCCGGCCATGCGCGCCGAATTTGAGCGCGCCGCCCGCGAGGGCGCGCCGCGGCCTGAGAGTCACGCCATCCGGGCCCATGTGCCGGCGGTGTTCTGGTCTTTTGCCAACGCCTGGAACGACACCTTTGTGCAAGGCGTGTGCGATCACGCCATCAAGGAGTTGTGCCGGCTTTACGTGTCGCAGTCGGTCAATTGCAATTACTGCGGCAACCAGCGCTCGCTCAAGGCGCAGGCCCAGGGCCTGGTCGAAGACGATGTGCGCGGGCTGCTCGATTTTGAGAAATCGGCACGCTATGACGCCCGGCAGAAGGCCGCCTTGCGGCTGGCCGAGGCCATGACCTGGGGGCTCGATTCGGGCGACGAACTCTGGCGGGACCTGAAGGCGCATTTTGAGGTGCCGCAGATTGTCGAGCTGGGGTTTTTCATCGGCCTGACCATGGGCCAGCAGCGCTGGAACCGCTTGCTCAATTTGCAGCATGGCAGTTTCATGGGCGGCACGGTCGGCGGTCTGGCGCCCGATGAGGCGGCCCGGCAGGGCGGGGCACGTTGATGGCGCGCATTCACTTTTTGGGCGTGGGCAAGATGGGCTTGCCCATGGCCGGACATCTGAGCCGCGCCGGCCATGCGGTGGCTGTGGCCGATCCGAGCCCCGAGCGCATGGCGCTGGCCGCGCAGGTGGGCTTGGCCGTGGGCGATGACCACAGTCTGGCGCAGGCCGACTTTGTGATCTCGTCGCTGCCCCATGACGAGGCCTTGCTGGCCGCTGCCGCGCAGGTGGCTGCCGGTGCGCACGCCGGCGCGGTCTACATCGACACCAGCACGGTCTCTGTGCGGGTCTCGGCGCAGGCGGCGGCGCTGTGCAGTGCGCGCGGCATCGAGCCGCTGCGCGTCACGGTGTCGGGCAACAACAAGATGGCCGAGGCCGCGGCGCTGACCATCATGGCCTCGGGCCCGCGCGCTGCTTACGAGCAGGCGCAAGCCCTGCTGGCTTGTTGGGGTCCGCAATGCTTTTACCTGGGCGATGCCGAGCAGGCGCGGCTGATGAAGCTGGTGGTCAATTTGCTGATCGCGCAAACCAGTGCCATGCTGGCCGAGGGCTTGACGCTTGGGCGCAAGGGCGGCCTCGATTGGCAGGACATGTGGCAGGTGCTGTGCGCCAGCGCGGTCGGCTCGCCCATCCTCAAGGCCAAATCGGTGCAACTGAGTCAGCGCGACTTCACGCCCACTTTCACCGTCGAGCAGATGATCAAGGACCTCGAGCTGATCGTGGGTGCTGCCCGCGATGTGCACGCTCCCCTGCCGCAGACCGCAGCGACCTTGCAGCTGATGCACGCGGCCGTTGCGCAGGGTCAAGGTCTGGACGACTACGCGGCCATCATCCGAGCCGTCGAGCGCAGCGCGGGACTGGCCACCGATCTGGAGCGCAAAGCATGATGAACGCCTTCATCTACAACGCCTATGCCGCCCGGGTGGTCTTTGGTGCGGGCAGCCTCAAGCACCTCGAGCGCGAGATTGACGCACTGGGCTACAGCCGTGCGCTGGTGCTCTCGACCCCAGAGCAGCGCGCATCGGCGCAGATGGTGGCCGATCTGCTTGGGGCCCGTGCGGCCGGCGTGTTTGACCGTGCGGTGATGCATGTGCCGATCGAGACCGCCCGCGAAGCGCGCGAGGTGGCGCACCAGCTCGGTGCCGACTGCGCGGTGGCCATCGGTGGGGGCTCGACCACCGGCCTGGGCAAGGCCATTGCGCTCGACTCGGGTCTGCCCATCATCGCCATCCCCACCACCTATGCCGGCTCCGAGATGACGCCGGTCTACGGCATCACCGAAGGCGGCTTGAAGAAGACCGGCAAGGACGCCAAGGTGGTGCCCCGCGCGGTCATCTACGACCCCGAACTCACCCTGAGCTTGCCGCCGGCCATGAGCCTGACCAGCGGCATCAACGCGATTGCGCATTCGGCCGAGGGCCTGTATTCGGCCGATCGCAACCCGGTGATCGACTTCATGGCGCGCGACGGCATCGCCGCCCTCGGCCGCGCCCTGCCGGCGATCTGCAAAAACCCCCAGGACATGCAGGCGCGCACCGATGCGTTTTACGGCGCCTGGCTGTGCGGCATCGTGATGGGCAGTGTGGGCATGGCCTTGCACCACAAGCTGTGCCACACGCTGGGCGGCACCTTCAATTTACCCCACGCCGAATGCCACACCGTGGTGCTGCCCCATGCGCTGGCCTACAACGCGCCGGCCGCGCCCGAGGCCATGGCCAAGATCGCGCAAGCCCTGGGCGGCAGCAGCGGGCCGGCAGCGGTGTTTGATCTGGCCCGAGACAACGGCGCGGCCGTGGCCCTTCGCGATTTGGGCATGAAGCAGGCCGACCTGGACAAGGCCTGCGACATCGCGGTGCAAAACCAGTACCCCAACCCCAGGCCGCTGGACCGCACGGCCTTGCGACAGTTGTTTCAAAACGCCTGGGAGGGCGTGCGGCCGGGGTGACGTCTCATGGCCGATGGATTGCTTCGTTTCTCGCAATGGCAGGGCACGGTGGCAATGACGGGGACCGGTGGCAATCCAGAGTTGTTGTGGGAGCCGCGCCCTCTCGGCGATGCGGCCTTAAAAGAGGCGCTGCCGTCCGCCAGCGATTGGCCTACAAGCCCATGCGCGAGGTCCACTTGCGCTCGTAATCCATCTTGGCGAAGTGCTCGACCATGAAGTCGATGAAGGTGCGCACCTTGGCCGACAGGTGTTTGCGGCTTGGGTAGGCCAGGTTGATGGTCAGGCGCGGCAGGTCCCAGTCGTCGAGTACCGGCACCAGGCGGCCGGCCACGATGTCCTCGTAGACGATGTAGGTTGGCTGCACCAAAATGCCCAGCCCGTCGAGTGCGGCGGCCCGCAGGATCTGGCCGTCGTTCGATTCGAGCAGGCCCTTGACCGACACCGTGCTGCTCACCCCGCCCTTGGTAAAGCGCAGCTCGTTGGGGTTGTTGGAGTGGGTGTAGATCAGCAGCTTGTGGCGCTGCAGATCTTCCAGGCTGCGCGGCGTGCCGCAGCGCGCCAGGTAGCCGGGCGAGGCGGTGAGCATGCGGCGCGTCTCGGCCATGCGGCGGATCGTGATGTTGGAGTCGGGCTCCGATTCCCGGTTGCGAATGGCCACATCGATGTTGTTGTCGATGATGTCCATGTAACGGTTGGCCGCCTCCAGGTGCACCTGCACGTTGGGGTAGCGCTGGGTGTATTCGCGCAGCAGCGGCGCCACATGGTGCATCGCAAACGAGAGCGAGGCGGTGACCCTGAGCACCCCGGTCGGGTTGAGCGCCGTGGCGTTGACGGCGGCCTCGGCATCCCTGAGGTCGGCCACGATGGTGCGGGCGCGGCTGTGAAATTCGCGTCCGGTATCGGTCAGGAACAGGCGCCGCGTGTTGCGCTCGACCAGCCTGGCACCCAGGCGTGCCTCCAGAGCGGCCAGGTGGCGGCTCGCCGCCGCATTGGACAGCTGCAGCGCCTCGGCGGCGCGGCTGAGGCTGCCGGTTTCGGCCACGCGCACAAACAGTTCGATTTCGGTCCAGCGGTCCATGGGCTAGTTGGCGCAGGTCAGACAGTCCGCGCGGGCCGGTCAGGCCTGTCGGGAGGGGGTGATGGTAACCGCAAGCGCCCTGGCCGCCCTGCTTTATTCCATTAGGCGGAAAAGTCATTTACGCACGCGCTATTTTCCTTCTGGTTTTGAAAATCTATAGTCCGCCCACCTTAGCCATCCCAAGCGGAGACCGTCCTTTGCGCAATCTCAATCAGGACACCATCACACAGGCCGTGATCGCGCGCCTGTCTGACACGCCTGATGCGCGTCTGAAGGAGGTGCTCACCTGCGTGGTGCAGCATCTGCACGCTTTTGCCCGCGAGGTCCATTTGACCGAATCGGAGTTGCAGGCCGGTATTGAGTTCCTCACCGCGGTGGGCAAGAAATGCAGCCCTTCGCGCCAGGAGTTTGTGTTGCTGGCCGATGTGCTGGGTCTGTCGACCCTGACGGTGGCCATGAACCACGACAAGCCGGCTGGCTGCACCGAGGCCACCACCTCCGGCCCTTTTTACCTGCCCGATGCCCAGCCCATGGCCAGCGGTTCCGACCTGGCCGGCGATGCCCCAGGCCAGCCCTGCCGGGTGCGCGGCCGGGTCTGCGCGCTCGACGGCGGTCCGGTCGCGGCCGCGCAGGTCGAGGTGTGGCAGTCCGACGCCGACGGCCGTTATGACGTGCAGTACGAAGACCTGGGCGGCCAACGCGCGCGCGGCGTGTTTTCGACCGGCTCCGATGGCCGGTTTGAATTGCGCAGCGTGCTCGCCTGCCCCTATCCGGTGCCCGAAGATGGGCCGGTGGGCCAGTTGATGCGCGCATCCAGAGGCCATCCCTGGCGGCCGGCGCACATGCATTTCAGGATCAGCGCGCCGGGTTTTGAGACCCTGGTCACGCAGGTCTACCGCGAGGACGACCCGTACCTCGACAGCGATCCGGTCTACGGTGTGCGTCAGTCCCTGGTGGCGCCGTGGGTGCGCGATGCGCAGGGCCTGTACACGCTCGATTTTGATTTTGTTTTGCAGCGCCGGCGAGGGGGCCAACGTTGATCAAGCACATCGTCATGTGGAATCTGCGCGGCGAGACCGAGCAAGCCAAGGCGGCGGCTGTGGCCACGCTCAAGCGCAGTTTTGAGTCGCTGCGCGGTCGCATCCCGGGTCTGCTGCATCTGGAGATCGGCGTCGATTCGAGCCGCATCGACTACGCCTGCGACGTGGTTTTGTATTCGGAGTTTGAGTCACAGGCTGCGCTCGATGCGTATGCGGTGCATCCCGAGCACCTGCGCGTCAAGCAGGAGTTGTCTGATTTGCGCATTGCCCGCCACCAGGTCGATTACCTGGCCGAGCCGCGCTGAACGCAAGGAGAGTGTGGTCATGGATGCACAAATGCGCGACGAATTGGACATCCGGCAGATGGTCGAGCGCTGGGCGGTGTGGCGCGATGCCGGCGACTGGGAGCGTTTTGCCACCGTCTGGCACCCCGACGGGGTGATGATGGCCACCTGGTTTCAGGGGCCGTTTCGCGAATTCATCCGCGTCACCCAGGAGGGCTGGGCCAAGGGGGTGAGCATCTTGCATTTTCTGGGCGGCAGCGCCGTCGAGGTGGCCGGTGATCGGGCGATTGCGCAGACCAAGATGACGATTTCCCAGCGCGGCATGGTCGAGGGCGCCAGCGGCCCGGTGCTGTGCGATGTGGTGTGCACCGGGCGCTTTTACGACTTTGTCACCCGCCACGAGGGCCAGTGGAAGCTCTTGCACCGCCAGCCGATTTACGAGAAGGACCGTATCGATCCGGTCGACCCCAGCGCGGTGCTGCAGCTCGATCAGCAGGCCTTGGCCGGCTTTCCCGAGGGTTATCGCCATCTGGCCTATATTCAGACCCGCATCGGCTACAAGGTCAAGATGGACATGCCCATGCTCAAAGGCGAGGGCGTGCAGGCCCTGTATGGGCGCGGCCGTCGCTGGTTGCAAGGCGGCGAGCTCGAGCGCTGAGGCGCCCGCGTTTTGAATTTCCACACCGGGAGACTTCGATGATGAACAAGCGATCGTTCAATGCGGCCATGGCCGCAGGCCTGCTGGGCGGCTCGGTTTTTGCCGGCTCGGCTTGGGCCCAGGCTTTTCCGAGCAAGCCCCTGCGTGTTGTCGTGCCCCAGCCCCCTGGCGGCGGTTTCGATGTGGTCGGCCGTTTGCTCGCCGACCGGCTCGGCAAGGCCCTGGGTCAGACCGCGGTGGTGGAAAACCGGCCCGGCTCGGGCACGCTGGTGGGCACCGACCTGGTGGCCAAGGCGCCGCCCGACGGCTACACCTTGCTGGTCGGATCGGTTTCCAATCTGGCCCTCAA
>JBILGP010000077.1:0-6839 GCA_044350985.1 Polaromonas sp.
CGGAGGGTGGTTCACTGCCACCAAGCGGTGTCATGGCCCCTCCGCGTCATTGCATCCCCTCCGCTTCATCGCATCCCCGCCCTGTCATTGCGAGGAACGAAGCAATCCATCGGCCTGCGCATGAAGGCATGG
Source organism: Polaromonas sp. (assembly GCA_044350985.1). GTDB lineage: Bacteria > Pseudomonadota > Gammaproteobacteria > Burkholderiales > Burkholderiaceae_C > Polaromonas. The sequence goes on from JBILGP010000077.1 coordinate 133, forward strand.
ATTGCCACGGCGCGGTGCGCCTCGCAATGACGGAAGGGGAGGGCACTGCCACTGAGCCGTATCATGGCCCCGCCGCGCCATTGCAATGGCGATCCAGCGTGCGGGTGTTTCAGGGTGCCCGCTGATCGGCTCGGGCCACTTGCGTTTGGCTCCAGCGGACGATGTCGCTTTGGCCCATGGCGCCGCTGTGACGGGCGAGCTCTTGACCCTGATGGAAGAGCACCAGGGTCGGGATGGCCCGGATCGCGTAGCGGGTGGCCAGTTCGGGGTGGGTTTGCGTGTCGAGCTTGGCCAGTCGGATGTGGGGCTCGAGCTGGGCTGCGGCCTGGGCAAAGGCCGGTGCCATCTGGCGGCAGGGGCCGCACCAGGGAGCCCAGAAGTCCACCAGCACCGGCAGGTGATGGCGCATCAGGTGCCGCTCTAAGCTTTGCGCATCGAGCTCGATGGGCTGGCCGGTCAGCAAAGGGCGGTGGCACTGGCCGCAGTTGGCGCTGTGCGTCAAATCTTCGGCCCGGATTCGGTTGGTGGTGTGGCAGTGCGGGCAGACGAAGTGCAGGGTTGAGGCCATGGTGTGTGCGTTCCTTGGCTTGTCAGTTGTGGCCCTGCACGCGGCTTTTCAAGGGTCGTGGGGCCGCAGCGTCGCTGGGCTCGGGCGCCTCGCGCTGGCTCAGCGCACGAGCAGCTCAAGCAGGCGATCGAGCCCGCCCTCGTTGATGGCCACCATGGCTTGGGCGCGCACCGCCGGCTTGGCGTGATAGGCCACCGACAGGCCCGCTGCGCCCATCATGGGCAGGTCGTTGGCGCCGTCGCCCACCGCAATCGTCTGCTGCGGCGTCAGCCCCAGCTGCGCGCAGGTTTGCAGCAGCATCTTCTTTTTTTCTTCCCCGTCGCAAACATCGCCCCAGCTTTGCTCGACCAGTCGACCAGTGAGCCGGCCATCGTGGACGTCCAGGATGTTTGAGCGGGTGTGGTCGATGCCCAGCCGGTCGCGGATGCGGTCGGTGAAAAAGGTGAAACCGCCCGACACCAGCAGCGTGCTCAAGCCGGCCTCTTTGCAGGCTCGCACCAGCTCGGCCGCGCCTGGGTTCAGTTGCAACCGCTGGGCATACACCTGCTCCATGCTGTCCACGCTCACCCCCTTGAGCAGGGCCACGCGCAGGCGCAGACTTTCCTTGTAGTCGGCAATTTCGCCGCGCATGGCCGCTTCGGTGATGGCAGCCACCTCAGCTTTCTTGCCCACCGCATCGGCGATTTCGTCGACGCACTCGATGTTGATCAGGGTCGAGTCCATGTCAAAGGCGATCAGGCCAAACTGCCGCAAGGGCAGGGGCGGCTTGAAGCCCTGGATCACCAGACCCGGGCTCGGTGGTGTTGCAGCATTCATGGCGTGCATTATCCCGGCTCAGGTTGGCAATTGTTCACGCATCAGGCGGCCCACAGCCATCAAAATAGGCTGCAGCGACTCACCCGTTCCAAGGAGAAGATGATGAACAGCACCGCCATGACCAAGACGTTCGTATCTGCGCTGGGCCTGGCCAGCCTGCTGGCGCTCAGTCCCACAGCCCTGGCCCAGGGCAGTTCGGCCGAACCGCAACAGGTGCTCAACTTGACGGCCACTGCCCGCCAGGAGGTCGGCCAGGATTGGTTGACCGTGGTCGCCCGTGCTCAGCTCGACGGCAAAGACCCTGCGGCTGTACAAACCCAACTCAATGCCATCGTGCAAGCAGCGCTGGCCAGCCTGCGGCCTCAGCAGCGGCCCCAGCAGCTCGAGGTGCGCAGCGGCCACTTTGGCATCTACCCGCGCCACGACGCCCAGGGCCGGCTGACCACCTGGCAGGGGCAGGCCGATCTGGTCATTGAAGGGCGCGATTTCGCGCAGGTCAGCCAACTGGCCGCTGGCTTGGCGCGTATGACCGTCGCGCAGGCCACGTTTTCGCTTTCACGCGATGGGCGTCAGCAACTCGAGACCCAGGTGCAAAGCCAGGCCGTGCAAAATTTTCGCCAGCGCGCTCAGGCCCTGGCGATTGACTTCGGCTTTGCCGGTTACAGCCTGCGCCAGGTCAGCGTGAGCAGCGTCGAGCGACCCGAGCCTGTGATGCATGCGCGCATGCTCATGGCTGAGCCAGCCGCCGCCTCCACAGCAGCCGCGCCCTTGGCCCTGGCGGCCGGCAAGGAAGAGGTTCGCATCACGGTCAGCGGCAGCATTGTGCTGCGCTGATGGCTGCCCGCGTCATAGGCTTTGCCGCCAGGCGATGGCGCTTGCGAAGGTATTACTCAAATACAATGCGGTAAGAAATCACGAGGCGAGCCCATGAGCACCACACTGACGGTCAAAGGCCAGGTCACCATCCCCAAGCCGATTCGCGACGCCATGGGCTTGACGCCGGGGACCGCCGTCGACTTTGCGGTCAACCGCGACGGCGAGGTGGTGATCCACAAGGCCAGGTCCGACAAAGCCAAGGCGGCCAAAACCACGCCTGACCGGTTCGAGGCTGCCCGCGGCAAGGCCGATGTGGCTTGGCGCACCGATGAACTGATGGCGCTGCTGCGCCACTGATCCATAAGAATCGCATGCTGGTGGACACCAACGTTTTGGTGGACGTGTTTGAAAACGATGCCACCTGGGCTGACTGGTCGATTGCACAGCTGCGCGCCCAGGCACAAGTTCACCGACTGCTCATCAATCCCGTGATCTACGCCGAACTGTCGTTGACCTTCAGCACGGTGGAGGCGCTGGACGCCACGCTGGCTGCGCTACAAATCCCGGTCATCCAAATCCCCAAGCCCGCTCTGTTTTTGGCTGGTAAAGCCTTTGTGCAATACCGCAGGCAAGGCGGGACCAAAAGCAACGTGCTGGCTGACTTCTTCATTGGTGCCCATGCCGCCGTGGCGGGGCTGCCGGTGCTCACGCGCGACGTGCGGCGCTACGCGGGTTACTTCCCGACAGTTTCTTTGATCTCTCCTGCGCAGGCCGCCTAGTTGCACGGCGTGGATTTTTCCCGGTTCGCCCGGCGGAATGTTTGAGGCCGGTCAAGGCGCGACCGCAGAGGCCTCGACCCTGGGCTTGCCCAGGCTGCGCAGCACGTCGCGCACCATCTGCGCGCGCATGGCCGGCTCGGGCAGGGCGCGCTCGATGCGCAGCTTGTCGTTGCCCGCGAGCTTGATGTGCCGGTTTTTCTGCACCAGCGCGATGATGGTCTGCGGGTCGATCGGCGCGTCTTTCTTGAAGCTGATGTGGATCATGCCGGGCGCAGCGTCGACTTTGAGCACGCCGTAGGGTTGGCTGAGCACGCGCAGGCGGTGGGTGTCGATCAGCGTCTGACCCTGGGTGGGCAGCTTGCCAAAGCGGTCGACGATCTCCTCGAGCAGCCGATCGATCTGCTCGCTGGTCTTGGCGGTGGCCAGTTTTTTGTAAAACGACAGGCGCAGGTGCACATCGCCGCAGTAGTCGTCGGGCAAGAGCGCGGGCGCGTGGAGATTGATCTCGGTGGTCACGCTCAAGGGGCTGAGCAGGTCGGGCTCCTTGCCTGACTTGAGGCAGCGCACCGCCTCCGACAGCATCTCGTTGTAGAGCTGAAAGCCCACCTCCATCATGTTGCCCGACTGGTTTTCGCCCAGCACCTCGCCGGCACCCCGGATCTCCAGATCGTGCATGGCCAGGTAAAAGCCCGAACCGAGCTCTTCCATCTGCCCGATGGCCTCGAGCCGCTGCTGGGCCGCCTTGGGCAAGCCCTCGATGTCGGGCACCATCAGATAGGCATAGGCCTGGTGGTGGCTGCGCCCGACGCGTCCGCGCAGCTGGTGCAGCTGGGCCAGGCCGAACTTGTCGGCGCGGGCCATGACGATGGTGTTGGCGTTGGGCACGTCGATGCCGGTTTCAATGATGGTCGAGCACAGCAGCACGTTGTAGCGCTGGGCCACAAAGTCCTTCATCACCCGCTCGAGTTCGCGTTCGGGCATCTGGCCATGGGCCACCGCAATGCGCGCCTCGGGCAGCAGCGTCTGCAGCGCCTCGCGCCGATTCTCGATGGTCTCGACCTCGTTGTGCAAAAAGTAGACCTGCCCGCCGCGCTTGAGCTCGCGCATCACCGCTTCGCGGATCACGCCCTTGCTCTCGCTGCGCACAAAGGTCTTGATGGCCAGCCGCCGCTGGGGCGCGGTGGCGATCACGCTCATGTCGCGCAGGCCCTCGAGCGCCATGCCCAGGGTGCGGGGAATCGGGGTGGCGGTCAGCGTGAGCACGTCCACCTCTGCGCGCAGGGCCTTCATGGCCTCCTTGTGGCGCACGCCAAAGCGGTGCTCCTCGTCGATGATGAGCAGGCCCAGGCGCTCGAACTTCACGTCGGCGCTCAGCAGCTTGTGCGTGCCCACCACGATATCGACGCTGCCGTCGGCCAGCCCTTTGATGGCCGCCGAGATTTCCTTGGCCGAGCGAAAGCGGCTCATTTCGGCCACTTTGACCGGCCACTTGGCAAAACGGTCCACCAGCGTCTGGTAGTGCTGCTCGGCCAGCAAGGTGGTGGGGGCCAGCAAGGCCACCTGCTTGCCGCCAGTGATCGCAATGAAGGCGGCCCGCAGCGCCACCTCGGTTTTGCCAAAGCCCACGTCGCCGCAGACCAGACGGTCCATCGGCCGGGGGCTGATCATGTCCTGCACGACCGCATGGATGGCCGCTCGCTGGTCGGCCGTTTCTTCAAAGCCAAAGTCGTTGGCAAACTGCTCGTAGTCGCGCGGCGAGTAGCGAAATGCATGGCCGGTGCGGGCGGCGCGGCGGGCGTAGATGTTGAGCAGCTCGGCGGCGGCATCGCGCACCTGATCGGCCGCCTTGCGCCTGGCCTTGTCCCACTGGCCCGAGCCCAGTCGGTGCAGCGGCGCCTCGTCGGCCGAAACGCCGGTGTAGCGGCTGATCAGCTGCAACTGGCTCACCGGCACATACAGCAGGGCCTTGTCGGCGTACTCCAGATGCAGAAACTCGCTGGGCCCTTGGCCCAGGTCCATGTTGATCAGGCCTCGGTAGCGGCCTATGCCGTGGGCGCTGTGCACCACCGGATCACCCACATTGAGCTCTGACAGGTCCTTGATCAGGGCCTCGACATCGCTGACCTGTTCCTGCTTCTTGCCCCGGCGCCGCGCCGCCGGGGTGGCGGCAAACAGCTCGGTTTCGGTGACCAGGTCCAGACCCTGCTCGAGCCAGGCAAAGCCCTCGGTCAGCGCGGCGGTGGCGATGCCCAGGGGCTCGGTGCTGGCCATGAATTCGGCCAGCGTGTCAAAGCTCGGCGGACTCAGTGCGCTGGCGCGCAGAAAGTCCAGCAAGCTCTCGCGCCGGCCCTGGCTTTCGGCGAGGATCAGCACCCGGTGCGCGGTGCTGCGCAGGTGCTGCTTGAGCCGCGCCAGGGGCTCTTCGGCCCCGCGCATGACCGACAGGTCGGGCAGGCGCTCGACCTGGGCCCAACTGTGCGCATCGCCCGGCCGCAGTGCCAATTGCGCCAGCGGCTTGGCCCGCAGGTAGAACTGCTCGGCATCGAGAAACAGCGCCGCAGGCGGCAGGGCGGGCCGATCCGGCGCGTCCTTGACGAGCCGGTAGCGCTCCTGCGTGTCTTGCAGGAAGCGGGCAAAAGCGCCTTCGAGCTCGCCGTGGAGCACCAAGGTGGCGTCGTTCGGGCCCTGGCCAAAGTAATCGAAGACGGTGGCCGTGTCCTCGAAGAACAGCGGCAAGTAGTACTCGATGCCGGCCGTGGCCACGCCGTTGCCGATGTCCTTGTAGATCCGGCTTTTGGTGGGGTCGCCCTCGAGCAGTTCACGCCAGCGGCTGCGAAAACGCGTGCGCGCCGCCTCATCCATCGGGAACTCGCGCCCGGGCAGCAGCCGCACCTCGGGTACTGGGTAGAGGCTGCGCTGGCTGTCCGGATCGAAGGTGCGGATGCTGTCGACCTCGTCGTCAAACAGATCGACCCGAAACGGCACGGCCGAGCCCATGGGAAACAGGTCGATGAGCCCACCGCGCACTGCGTACTCGCCGGGGCTGACCACCTGCGTGACGTGGCTGTAGCCGGCCAGGGTCAACTGGGCCTTGAGCCGGGCCTCGTCGAGCTTTTGGCCGACCTTGAAGGCAAAGGTGTAGCCGGCCAGAAAGCTCGGGGGCGCCAGCCGGTACAGCGCCGTGGTGGCCGGCACGATCACCACGTCGGCGCCTTGCTCGGCATCGCGCTGGTTGATGCGCCACAGCGTGGCCAGCCGCTCGCTGATCAGGTCCTGGTGCGGCGAAAAGCTGTCGTAGGGCAGTGTTTCCCAGTCGGGAAACAGGGCGCAGCGCAGGCTGGGCTCAAAAAAAGGCAGCTCCTCGAGCAGCCGCGCTGCGGTGGCGGCATCGGCGGTGACCACGGCGGTGAGCTTGCCCGCGGTTTTTTCGCGTGCGGCCAGGCGGGCCAGCAGCAGCGCATCGCTCGAGGCCGGCGGCAGCGGGGCGCTGTGGCGCCTGCCGGTATGCAGTTGCGGTGGGATCATGGGTGAGAAGGTCGCCTGTTGATGCGGCGCGCCGTCGGCCCTGCCCCAGTGCGAACAGCGCAGGGGTGGCCATGCGTTGATTTTAGAATCAGCCCAGACCATGACCACCGAGCACGCGCCTTTTGAGCCTGAATCGACCGCTCCCCAGCCCGAGGCGGGTCTGTTTGTGCTCATTGCCTGTGCCGGTGTGGGCAGTCGGGCGC
>JBILGP010000078.1:0-6815 GCA_044350985.1 Polaromonas sp.
GCGCTTTGGCCGCTACGCCGATCGCGCGCTGGAAAAACGCCAGCCCGGCTGAATCGGCCGGCAGCCAGTAGACTCAGATGCGCCGCGCCAGCTCGGCCGCCTTGCCGATGTAGCCCTGCGGCGTCAAGGCCAGCAAGCGCTGCTTGTCGGCCAGAGGAATCTCCAGGCTCTCAATCAAGCGGTGCAGGTCGGCAGCGTTCACGCTGCGGCCCCGGGTGACTTCCTTGAGCTTTTCGTAGGCACCGGCCACGCCATGGCGGCGCATCACGGTCTGGATCGGCTCGGCCAGCACCTCCCAGGCCTGCTCCAGATCGGCCGCAAGCGCCTCGTGGTTGAGCTCAAGCTTGCCCAAGCCGACGCTGAGCGAACGATAAGCCAGCACCGCATAGCCCAGGGCCACGCCCATATTGCGCAGCACGGTCGAATCGGTCAGGTCACGCTGCCAACGGCTGATTGGCAGCTTGTCGGCCAAATGGCGCAGCATCGCATTGGACAGGCCCAGGTTGCCCTCGGCGTTTTCAAAGTCGATCGGGTTGACCTTGTGCGGCATGGTCGACGAGCCGATCTCGCCGGCCTTGAGCCGCTGCTTGAAATAGCCCAGGCTGACATAGCCCCAGATGTCGCGCGACAGATCGATCAAGATGGTGTTGGTGCGCGCGACCGCATCGAACAGCTCGGCCATGTAATCGTGCGGCTCGATCTGGGTGCTGTAGGGCTGAAAGTGCAGGCCCAGCCCCTGCGGCTCGGGCGTCTCGACCACCCGCCGGCTCAGCGCCTCCCAGTCAAAGTCGGGCCAGGCGGCCAGATGGGCGTTGTAATTGCCGACTGCGCCGTTGATCTTGCCCAAAATCTTGACGCCGGCCACCGCCTGGCGCGCCGTCTGCAGCCGGGCCACCACATTGGCCATCTCCTTGCCCACGGTGGTCGGGCTGGCAGTCTGGCCGTGGGTGCGGCTGAGCATGGCCACATCGGCATACTGGTGGGCCATGGCGCGCAAGGTGGCCACGATCTGATCGATCGCGGGCAGCAGCACCTGCTCGCGGCCGCTTTTGAGCTGCAGCGCGTGGCTGGTGTTGTTGATGTCCTCGCTGGTGCAGGCAAAGTGGACGAATTCGGCCACCGCCTCCAACTCCGGGCTGCCTTGCAGGCGCGACTTGATCCAGTACTCGACCGCCTTCACATCGTGATTGGTGGTCTTCTCGATCTCTTTGATGGCCAGCGCATCGGCCGGGCCGAACTGGGCCACCAGCGCCTGCAACTGGGCGCGCGCCGCGGCGCTGAGCGACGGAAACTGCGCCAAGCCCGCATCGGAAAGCGCCAAAAACCAGGCCACCTCCACCTGCACGCGCCGGTGCATATAGCCCTGCTCGGACATCAGCGGTCGCAAATCTTCAAGTTTGGCGGCGTAACGGCCGTCCAGCGGCGACAGGGCATTGATGGCAGACTGGCTCATGACCCGATTGTAGGCAGCGCCTTGCGGCTCTGGGCCCAGGGCCGCCAGCGCACGCTCACGCGGCGGCGGTGAGGCCGGGCGGCACTAGAATCACACATCCCCGGCCCCTTCCATTTGATCCCATTTTCTGTATCCTTTGACTCCATGAAACTCCTTGGCTCCCCCACCAGCCCCTATGTGCGCAAAGTGCGCATCGTGATGTCAGAGAAAAAACTCGACTACCAGTTCGTTCTCGAAGATGTCTGGGCTGCCGACAGCGCCATCGCCCAATCGAACCCCCTGAGCAAGGTGCCCTGTCTGGTGATGGAAGGCGGCGAAGCCGTGTTCGACTCGCGCGTCATCGTCGAATACCTCGACGCGCTGTCCCCGGTGGGCAAGCTGATTCCGAGCAGCGGCCGCGAACGCGCCGAGGTCAAGACCTGGGAGGCGCTGGCCGACGGCGTGCTCGATGCCTGCGTGCTCGCGCGCCTGGAAGCCACCTGGGGCGGCCGGCTGGAGGGCCAGCGCAGCCAGGCCTGGATCGATCGCCAGATGGCCAAGGTTGACGCGGCCCTGCAAGCCATGTCCACCGGACTGGGTGACAAGCCGTTTTGCAGCGGCGTGCATCTGAGCCTGTCGGACATTGCGGTCGGCTGCGCCCTGGCCTACCTGGACCTGCGCTTTGCCCACATCGACTGGCGCGCGCGCCATCCCAATCTGGCGCGCCTGCAAGAAAAACTGAGCCAGCGCCCGAGCTTCATCGACACCGCACCGGCCTGAGGCGGCAAGCGCGGCGCGGCCTTCAGCGCATGGCCTGGCGCCGCAGCCAGCGCATCAGGGTGCCGACGGCCGGCAGCTTTTCATACAGCTCCTGCGCCGCGTCCCAGTAGTCGCGGTGGTACTCGACAAGCCCCTGGTCGTCAAAACGCAGGTGCGAGCTGCCGTGCACCGTCTGCCACTGCGCGGGCGAAAAACGCTGGAAGCGAAAGCGAAAATCCCAGACCAAAAAGCACTGCCGGCCCTGCAGCACCCGCTCGGTGACGTAAAAGTGCGGTTGCTCAAGCGAGCGGTACATGTGCACGAAAATCGCCTCGATCTGCGCAAGGCCCTGCACCTCATTGAAGGGGTCCTTAAAGCGCGCTTGCGGCGCATAAATCTGACCCAGCCGCGACAGCTCGCTGCGCTGCAGGTTCTCGAAAAAATGCACCACGGCCTCGGTGCGCTCGGCCATCTCCTGCATCTTCAGCGCTCCTTGCCCATGCGCACCACCAGCGGCAAATAAGCCGCATAGGGCAGCACGCCGAGCAGCTTCATCCAGCGTGTAAAGCGCTTGGGGTAGTGAATCTCAAAGGCGCCGCGTCGCCAGCCCTCGAGCATCGCGCTGGCTGCCTGCTCGGGCGTGATGAGCGCGGGCATGTGAAAACGGTTTTGCGCCGTCAGCGGCGTTTGCACAAATCCAGGGTTGACCAGGCTCACGCCAATGCCCCTGGGCTGCACGTCGGCATACAAGCTTTCGGCCAGATTGATCAGGGCCGCCTTGGTCGGTCCGTAGGCCAGGCTCTTGGGCAGACCGCGGTAGCCGGCCACGCTGGCCACCAGGCTGAAGTGACCGCTGCCGCGCGCCAGCATGGCCGGCAAGGTCGCGGCCATCACGTGCAGCGCGCCCACGTAGTTGATCTGCTGATGGCGCAGCAGCTCCTCCAGCGTGAAATCGAAGCCGCGCTGGGCCTTGTAGTGACCGGCGCAGTACACCACCATGTCGATCGGGCCACGGTCGAGCAACTGGCGGGCCGCAGCCTGCACCGCCTGCGCATCGGTGACATCGAGCGGGCAGGAGGCTGCGCCCTCATGGGCCGCGCAAAACGCCTCGAGCAGCGGCGCCTGCCGCGCCGAAATCACCACCTGCGCGCCCCTGCCGTGCAAGGCTTGCGCCGTGGCCAGGCCGATGCCGCTGGAGGCACCGACGAGCCAGACGGTCTTGCCGTGCCAGTCGGGAAGGGTTGGGTTGTGTGACATCAGCAGTCGGCCCGCACCGGTTCAGCGCTTAACGAAAGACAGGGTGACCTCGCCCAGGCGGATGCCAAACTTGCTCATCTGCGCCTTGTTGAGCATCACGCGCTCGTCCATCAGGTACATCCAGTCGTCAAACTGCACCTCGTACGTGCGGCCATCGACCGGCAACTTGAGCGTGTAGCCGAAGCGAAAGGCGTTGCCGCTTTCCTGCCCCAGCGCCTGCCCGACCACATCGGCGGCGGTGCCCACATAGCGGCCATCGGCTGTGCGCTGCAAAGTCCAGACGCGGCGCTCGCGCGTGCCGTCAGAGTAGGTGAACTCTTCGTCGAGCACGCCCGTCTCCTGGCCGGCAGGCCCGCTCCAACTGCACTTCATGAGGACCGTAAAGCGCTTGACCACTTTGCCCGATCGGTCGGTGAAGATCCCGTAGGCGTCGAGCGTGCCGTTGAAGTACTGGCGCAGATCCAAACGCGGCTGGTCCTTGGCATGGTCGGACAACTGCGGGCCGGCGCAGCCCCACAGGCCCAAGACAAGCAGCACGCCAGCGAGCCAGGCTGAAACGCGAACAAAGCAAGATTGAAGTGTCATCGATGGCTCTCCCAGGTCGGCCGCAAATCGGCACGCATGATGGCAAGATACAAGGCCAAAGCGGCCAGCAGCTTGAGCAAACAGGGCAAAAGACAGTAGGCCCAGGTCAACGCTTGCAAGGCCTGGGGTTCGCGCACCCCTGGTGCATAACCGAGCCACTGCAAAAGGGGCAAGGCCAGACCTGCGGCCAGCGCCAAATTGAGCTTGGCGGCAAAGTTCCACCAACCAAAACAGGCACCGGCCACGCGTGAGCCAGCGCTGCTGTGCGAGATCATTCCGGCCAGCAAAGCCCCCGGCAAGGCCAGATCGGCGCCCAGGGCCAGGCCCGAGCCGACGCAGATCCACAAAAAAGCGGTGGTGTCGCCCGTGGACAGCTGGGCCGCGCCCACGAACAGGCCCACCGAGGCCAGCATCCCCGCCAGCCAGCTGCGCTCCAGACCCCAGCGCTTGACGGCGGCCAGCCACAGCGGCATGGACAGCGCTGCGCTGAGAAAGTAGCTGCCCAGGAAGGCCGGCTCCATTGCAGCGGGCGCCTGCAGCCGGTCCTGCACGAAAAACAGCACCAAGGTGGCCGGCACGGCACTGGCGATGCCGTTGAGCATGAAGACCCCCAGCAGGCGCCGAAAACACGGCTCGCGCAAAGGCAGCCAAACCGAGGCGGCGCCAGTCCCATCGGACTTGGGCGCAGGCGGAGGCAGGCTCGAGCGCCAGCACCACCAGCCCAGCAGCAAAAAGGCCGTGAAGACCGCCATGGCGGTGGGCAGGCCCAGCCAGCCCGGCAGCACCGAGGCGATCAACACCCCGACCAAGGCAAAGCCTTCGCGCACACCCGTGATGCGACTGCGCTGGGCCTCGTCGCCGCCCAGCAGAGCGCCCCAGGCCTGGTGGGCAATGCTCAGCAGGCTGAAGCCCAGATAGGTCACGACGAGCATGATGGCCGCCCAGACCAACAGGTCAGACGTCTCGGGGGCTTGCAAAAGCCGGTCGGGAAAGAACAGCAGCACCATGCCTGCGGCCAGCAGCACCGCGGCCAGCGCGCCCCATCGCAGCAGCCTATGCGGGCTGCGCGCCAACAGGCGATCGGTCAGCCGCCCCAGCCAGGGGTCGAGCAGCGCATCGAACAGCCGGGCCGCCAACAGCACCGCGCCCAGGGCCGCCAGGGGCACGCCAAACTCGCGCGCGTAATGGTTGGGCAAGATCACATACAGCGGCAGCGCGGCAAAGGCCAGCGGCAGGCCCAGCAGGCCGTACAGCATGGCATTGCGCCGGCCATGTTCAGCCTTCACGGGGCGCTGCCCAGCAGGCCGCTTCGCAGGGCGGGCTCAGAAGTGCGCGGCGACAGCCAGATGCCAAAAAACAGCCGGGCAAAGTCGGCGTCGCGGATTTCGCCGCGCAACTGCCCGTTGAACCAAAACACCGCCCCCTGTCCCGGACGGTGCAGACCGAGCAGCCGGTCACCTTTGCGAATGTCGGGAAAAACACGCAGCATCTCAGCGAGCCAACGCTTGTCCTGCTCGGGCTTGAGCGCGCTTTGGCGCTGCATCTCCTTGAGCGAGCGCTGCGCGATGTCCTGCGCTGAAAAATCGCTCAGGTAACGCAACTCCAGAGCCAGCGGCTGCGCATCAAACGCATCGGGCGAAAAGCCCGGACTGCTCCACAAGCTGGCGTCATAGACTTCAAAGCCCCAGACCCGAAAACGCACCTGGCCGCGCGGCACAAAAGAGGAGTCGGTCTGCGCAAGCTCGGCCGGCACCTGCGCGGCCGTCCGCTGTGCCTGTGCGGGCAGACTCGGCAGGAGGGCCAGCAAAACAGCCAGCAGTGGCGCCAGCAATGAGGTCAGCAAGGTCATAAGTAGGCTCTGGGGCTCAAACCTTGAGCAGCGTGTACTGGACCACGTCGGTGTTGCGCTCGGCAAAGGCCGCTTCGCAATAAGCGAGATAAAACTCCCAGATGCGCATGAAACGACGGTCAAAGCCCAGCGCCAGCACCTGCTGCTCGCGCGCCATGAAGGCCTGGCGCCACTCTTGCAAGGTGCGGGCATAGTCCTGGCCAAAGCAAAACTCGTCGATCACCTTGAGCCCGGCCTGCTCGGCTTGCGCCCTGAAGGCGCTGGGGCTGGGCAGGCAGCCGCCCGGGAAGATGTACTGCTGAATGAAGTCGGTGGACTGCAGGTAGCGCTCGAAGAATTCGTCGTCGATCACGATGCTCTGGATGCAGGCGCGGCCGCCGGTCTTGAGCAGACGCGCCACGGTGGCAAAGTAGGTCGGCCAGTATTCGCGCCCGACCGCCTCGATCATCTCGATCGAGCAAATCGCATCGAACGACTGATCAGCCAGCCCATCGCGGCCAATGTCACGGTAGTCTTGCAAGCGCAGGTCGGCTCGCTCGGCCACGCCGCAGCGCGACATGCGCGCGCGCGCCCAGGCCAACTGCTCGGTGCTCAGGGTCACGCCCACCAGGCGGGCGTCGAACTCGGTCGTGGCCATCTCGGCCAGCGCCCCCCAGCCGCAACCGATTTCCAGCACGCGCTGGCCCGGCTTGACATCGACCATGCGCAGCGCCCGCCGAACCTTGGCCAATTGCGCCTGCTGCATCGAGGCCTGCGGCGTCTCATAGAGGGCCGAGCTGTAGTTCATGGTGCCGTCGAGCCACAGTTCGTAGAAGGCATTGCCCAAATCGTAGTGGGCGTGGATGTTTTTCTGGCTGTTGCCCCGGGTGTTGCGGTTGAGCAGATGTCGCACGCGATAAAAGAGCCGGCCTAGCCAGGTGCCGTAGATCACAT
>JBILGP010000079.1:0-6762 GCA_044350985.1 Polaromonas sp.
GGCGGCCGGTCATCAAGCTGGCCCGATTGGGCTGGCAAATCGGCGTGGCCACATGGCATTGCGTGAAACGCTGGCCCTGCTGCGCCAGCGCATCGATCTGCGGCGTGCGCAGCACGGCGTTGCCGTCGCAGCCCAGGTGATCGGCCCGGTGCTGGTCGGTGATGAAGAGTACAAAGTTGGGGCGCGTGGGCCCCTGAGCGCCGCTCAAGCCAGCTCCGGCCCGCCGCTCAAGGCCGTGGGGCTCGCCGCCCCGCGCAGTACCCCGCCCAGTACCCCGCGCAGTGCCCCGCGCACCTCAATCGGCCTTGATGCCCAGCTCGCGCGCGAGCTGGCCGTAACGCTGGGTATCGGCCTTCATGAAGTCAGCCAGCACCTGCGCCGTCCCGCCCAGGGGCTCGATGCCGGCGCCGAGAAAGCGCTCGCGCACATCGGGCAGGCGGATGACCGCATTGATCTCCTGATTGATGCGCTGCACCACCGCTGCCGGCGTGGCGGCCGGCGCGAAAACGCCGTACCAAGCATTGACCTCGACGTTGGCCACGCCCTGCTCGGTGGCCGTGGGCACATCGGGCAGCAGCGCCGATCGCGCTTTTTCTGTCAGGGCCAGCGGCACGAGCTTGCCCGCCTTGATGTGCTGCAAGGCACCGCCCACACCGGTGTAGAGCAGCTTGACCTCACCGGCCAGCGCGGCATTGAGCGAGGGCGCCACACCCCTGTAAGGCACATGCAACAAGTCCACGGCAGCCGAGCGCTTGAACATCTCACCGGCAAAGTGCATGGGCGATCCATTGCCCGGGCTGCCATACGCCAGGCCCCCCTTGCGCGCCTGCTCCAGCAGGCCCTTGAGGTTGCTCACGCCCAAGCTGGGGCTGGCCACCAGCACCAACGGCGTGGTGGCCGGCGCGATCACGGGCAGCAAGTCGCGGTTGACATCGACGCCGCCGCCAGCACCCGGGGCCAGCACATGCGGCGAGATCGCCATGGTGTTGGGCGTGAGCAGCAAGGTGTGGCCATCGGGCGCAGCCTTGGCCACAAAACTCGCGCCCAGCAACGCGCCGGCGCCTGGACGGTTTTCCACCACCACCGGCTGACCCAAACGCGGCGCCAGCTTTTCAGCAATCACCCGCGCCGCCACATCGGGCCCGCCGCCAGGCGGGAACGGCACGACCAGCGTGACTTGCTTGCTGGGGAAGGTCTGTGCCCAAGCCCCTGCTGCCAGCAGACTCAAACAAGCCAGCCCCCCAGCCGCCAAAATCAGTCGGCGAGCACCCATAGGCGAATTCATGTGGACCTCCAAATCGCAGTTAACATTTTCAAGAAAAGAGACTCAAACCAAATCATCATAGCCGTCGAGCAACACACCGCCAGAAAGATTACCAGCATATTTAAGCCCTGAGCCGATGCCTGAACTAACGCGCCGAGGGCACCAGGCCCGCACTCAAGGCGCGCTCGCCAATCAGGTTGGCTGCATCGCGAAGCGCCGTCAGGTGATGGGCCACGATGTGAGCCTCATCGGTCACCCTGGGCAGCCAGGAGCAACTGAGCGATGCAATCAGCTCTTGGCCCGCAAAGACCGGCACCGAGATGGCGCCAAAACGCTCCGGGGAATCCGAGCCGAGTTCCGATGGATCGCGGGTGCAGTACCCCCGCGATCGCCCTGCCGCCACCAAGCGCTGCAAGACGTCCTTGCGCAGCGCGGATCGATCCTGCTCATTGGGCTTTCGGGACAGCGTGGCCACGATCGCACGCCGTTCTTCCTCCGGGCAGAAAGCCAGATAACAGCGCCCCAAAGAAGAAACCAGCATGGCCGGCCGAAAGCCCAGCACTCGGTAATTGACCGCCAAGCTGTTGATCGGCCGATGGGCATCGAGGATGAGCATGGTCGAACCGTCCCTGACGGCCAGATCCGTTGGCCAGGGCACCCGCTTTTCCAGCATGGCGCGAATCGGCGCAGCCAGCGCCGACAGGCGCGCACGCCACTGCGCCGCCGCCCCGGCGTTGCCTGGGGCGGCTGCCGGTGCGTAGCGACGCTCGAGTTCGTTGCGAACCACCCAGCCCGACTCGATAAGGGTCTTGAGAATACGCAAAAGCGATGCCTTGGGGATGCCGGTTTGCAGATGCAACTCGGCCAGGGTCAGCGCCGACGATTCCTCGACCGCGTGCATCACCGTCAGGCCGCGACTGAGCGCACCGATGGACTTGACCCCGAATGGCTCACCCATTAGGACTAACCCTGAGAAAGTTTCACTCGGTGAAATTATCCCTTTTTCAGCGACCGGTTGCTCCCCTAGATTCCCACCCACTGATAACCAGTTCACCACCCACGGGGAGATCGCCATGAACCAAAATCGTCGCAAGTTGATTCTTGCATCCTTGGGCGCCGCAGCGACCGCTGCCGCCACTGTCGGTCATGCACAAAGCTTTCCTGATCGACCGATCACGCTGATCGTCTCTTATCCCCCGGGCGGCGACACCGATGCCATGGCGCGGCTCTACGCAGAAAAGCTGACCACACGGCTCAAGCAGTCGGTGATCGTAGAGAACCGGCCAGGCGCCGGCGGCACGCTGGGCAACACCATGGCGCTGAAGGCAAGGCCAGACGGCTACACCCTGCTGTTCACGCCCAATCCCTTCACCACCGCGCCTGCCCTGCTCAAATTGACTCCAGCCAACAGCTACGACCCCGTCAATGGCTTTGACCCGGTCATCCAGACGGGATGGCAGTCGGTCCTGATCGTGGCTCACGCCGACACCGGCATACGCACGGTGCGCGATCTGGTGGCGCAAGCCAAAAGCGGCAAGCCCCTGAACTACGGCAGCCCTGGGGCCGGCTCGCCCATGCACATCGCCGCTGAACTGCTCAATCGTGCGGCCGGCATTAATGTCCAGCACATCCCCTATCGCGGCATCGGGCCAATGATCCCGGAACTGCTGGCCGGGCGACTGCAGCTGGGCTACACCACCTATGGACCGGTGGCACAGCACATCGCCGCCGGCAAGTTGGTTGCGGTGGCGCTCACCGATCCCGAACGCACCTCGCTCATTCCAGGGCTGTCCACCGTGGCCGAGCAGGGCTACCCGACGGTCAAGGAAGGCGCATGGCACGGCATCATGGCGCCCAAGGGCACCCCATCGACCGTCATCACCCTGCTCAACGGGCACCTCAACGAGATCCTGAAGATGCCCGATGTGATCGAAAAAATGGCGGTCTTCGGCGCACGCCCGGCAGGGGGGACACCGGAGACACTCTTCAAGGTCAACGCCGAGGACTACACGCGCCTGATCAAGACCATCAATGATCTGAAGATCACGGCCGACTGACGTGTCTGTAAGCGGGCACGGCTGGCTGAGCCGCGTATCACCGAGGGCGCCCACATGAGTACTGGCCAAGCAGTCGTCGTGGTCGGGGCTGGCGTCATCGGGGTAACGACGGCCCATGCCCTGCTGGACGAGGGGCACGAGGTTGTCCTGCTCGAGGCCGCACCGCAGGCCGCACGCGGCACCAGCCAAGCCAATGGCGGCTTTGTGTCGGCGGGCTTTTGCGCCCCCTGGGCCATGCCTGGGCTGCAGCGCCAGATCCTGTCTGCCTTGGTCAAACGCGAGGCACCGATCCGCTGGCGCCCCGACGGCAGCTGGAGCCAGTTGCGCTGGCTGCGCGATCTGTTTGCCCATTGCAAGGCACCAGACTTTGCCGACCACCGTCAGCGCATGGTCCGATTGGCTTTGCTCAGCCAAGCCCAGCTGCGCAAAACCTTGGACCGCACGGCGCTGGCCTTGGACTTTCAAGCCTCGGGGGTGCTGCAGATCCTGCGGCAACGGCCGGAACAGCGCATCCTCGACCAGCGCGTGGAGGCGCTTGAAGCCCTGGGGGTCAAGGCTTGCTGGTACGAAGCCGATCAGGTGCGTGCAATCGAGCCTTTTTTGAATCCGGCGGTTTCGCTGGCTGGCGGCCTGTATGTCAAGGACGACGCTCACGGCGATTGCGAGCAATTCGTGCAAGGCCTGCTGGCCTGGAACATCCAGCGGGGCTTGAAGTTCGAGTCTGGCGTGCGCATTGATGCGCTAGAGCTCGACCGCAGCGCCAAGCGCTTGCGCGCGGTGCGATCGGGCACCAGGCGCTGGGACGCGCAGGCTTTTGTCTTTGCCACCGGGGTGCAAAGCACGGCACTGCTCAGGCCGGCACTGAAGCTGCCGGTGGTGCCGGTCAAAGGCTACAGCGTGACCTTGACTGTGGACGCCAGCCAAGGCGCAACCGGTGCGGTCATTGACGAGGCCAGCAAGCTGGCCATCGCCCGGCTGGGTGGGCGGGTCCGACTGGCCGGCGGCGCCGACCTGGTGGGTCACGACCTGCAGGTTGACGAGCCACGCTGCGAGCGACTCATCAGTCAGTATGAAGCCCTCTACGGACCCGTGTCTCGGTCACACGCAACTTTGTGGGCCGGCCTGCGGCCCATGACCCCCGACAGCACGCCCATCATCGGTGCCACCCCCGTACGCGGCCTGTATCTGAATGTGGGACACGGCACCTACGGCTGGACCCTGGCCTGCGGCAGCGCGCAGTTACTGGCCGACAGCATGGCCGGACGCCCCACTGCGCTGGATCTGACCGAATACGCGCTCGAGCGCGGCGCGAGCCAAGCCGCTCGAACCTCGCAGACCCGCCCGTCCTACACCTAGGAGACCCCCATGCCCATCGTTCGCATCGAGATGCTGGCCGGCCGTGGCCCAGAGATCAAGCAGCAGTTGGCCCAGGAGATGACGCAGACCATGGCCCGCGTTTGTCAATGCGACCCAGCCCATGTGTACGTCATGTTCCATGATGTCGAGCATCAGGACTGGGCGGTGGCGGGCGAACTGTTTGCCGCACCCGCTGGCAGTCCCGCTGACATCAAGAATGCCTCGTCATGAACAGCGGGCCAAAGAAGATCTTGCTGGTGGGGGCCAAGGGCGTGGTTGGCCGCTGGGTGCACCATGCCCTGAAGGCCGATCACACGGTGATCGCCGCCGGACTGGAAGAGCCCCTTGAGGCCGACGAACTGCAGCTCGACCTCACCGACACCGAAGCTGTGCAGCAAGCCCTGCACCGGCTCGGCCCCCTCGACGCCGTGGTGTCGACCGCTGGACGGGCCCATTTCCGGGCCCTGGCGAACGTGACAGCGGCCCCACTGGCGACCTCGGTTTACGGCCTCGGCTTGCAAGACAAATTGATGGGTCAGGTCAATTTGGCCCTGGCCGCACGCGAGGTGCTCAAGCCCGGCGGCTCCATCACCCTGACCTCGGGCACGACCAGTACCGAACCCATACTCGGCGGTTCCGCGTTGAGCATGGTCAACGGCGCACTGGAGAGCTGGGTGCGCGCCGCCGCCACCGAGTTGCCCCAAGGCTGGCGCATCAATGTCGTTAGTCCCAGCTTGGTGGAGGGTACGCCCGCAGCGTCCTGCGCCGCCTTCCCGGGCTTTGAGCGCGTCAGCGGGCCGCGTGTGGCCTTGGCCTACCTGCGCTGCCTATTTAGCGGCATCAACGGTCACGTCATTCGCATTTGAAATTGGGAAGCCAAAGATCCATGACCACCTCGACCCTCGGCCAAAACACCGCCCAGGTCAACGCCCGGCCCAAAGTGCTGGGTCGGGCGCAATATGCTGGTGACCTCAAGTTGCCCGGCATGCTGCACGGCAAGGTGCTGCGCAGCCCCTACCCGCACGCGCGCATCGTGCGCATCGACACCTCGGCAGCGCTGGCGCTGCCGGGGGTGCACGCGGTGCTGACTGGCGCCAACACCTCGGCGGTGCCCTGGGGCGTGCACCACAAGGAGAGGCGCACGCTGGCCCTCGACACCGTGCGTTTTGCGGGCGAGGAGGTCGCGGCGGTGGCCGCTGTCAGCGACGACATCGCACGCGATGCGCTCGATCTGATCGAGGTCCACTACGAGCCCCTGCCGGCCATTTTGGACCCCGATCAGGCCCTGGCCGAAGGCACGGTTGGCCTGCATCCGGGCCGCGACAACCTGGCCCATGTGATCGAGTACGAGCGCGGCGACCCCGATACGGCCTTTGCCTCAGCGCACCTGGTCCACGAGCAAACCTACGAGACCCATGCCCAGTACCCGGGCTATATGGAGCCCATGGCCTCGGTGGCCGCGCTCGATCCGGACGGCCGACTTCAGGTCTGGACCTCCACCCAGTCGGCCTTCCTGGCACGCGCCAGACTGGCCGCGGTGCTGCAAATGCCGGCCTCGCGCATCCGCGTGGTGCAGACCACCACCGGCGGTGGCTTTGGCGCCAAGATTGTCGAAGACGCCAACAACCTCATTGCCGCCATGCTGGCCCTGGCCACTGGCCGGCCAGTGCGGCTGGTCAACAACCGCATCGAAGACTTCCAAGCCGCAGCCACCAGCCTGCCCGAGCGCATCCGCCTGCGTCTGGGCATGGACTCCAACGGCCTCATCGTGGCCAAGGAGGTCGACATTTTGGCCAACTGCGGCGCCTACTGCGGCCTGTCTTCTGAGGTGATGCATGTGAGCGCCATGCGCAGCGACAACATGCACCGGCTGGCCCATGTGCGCTCGCGCGCCCGGCTGGTCTACACCCACACACCGCCGCACGGCGCCTTCCGCGGCTTTGGTGGCACGCAAATGCTGTTTGCGCTCAACAGCCACATCGACACCATGGCGCGCATGCTCGGCCTGGACACGGTGCAGGTGCACCGCAGCAACGCGATTGGCGCCGGCCAAACCACGGTGCACGGCTGGCGCATCGGCAGCAC
>JBILGP010000080.1:0-6689 GCA_044350985.1 Polaromonas sp.
CCAGCGCTCAAACGCCGCGCCGTTGTGGATCTCGGCGGGCACCTGGCCATCGTAGAACGCAAAGATCAGCTCGTCATCGACCAGCACATCTTGCCGGCGCTGCTTGTGCTCGAGCTCTTGCACCTGCGCGATCAGCTTGTGGTTGGCCGCCAAAAAGGGCAGCTTGCTCTCCCACTGGTCGCCCACCAGGGCCTGACGGATGAAGATCTCGCGGGCGCCAGCCGGATCGATGGCGCCATAGTCGGCGCGGCGGTTGTTGTAGATCACCAGACCGTAAAGCGTGGCCCGCTCCAGCGCCGAAACCCGCGCCGCTTTTTTTTCCCAATGCGGATCGAGCAGTTGTTTCTTGAGCAGATGCGCGCCGACCTGCTCGAGCCACTGCGGATCGATGGCGGCCATACACCGACCAAACAGGCGCGTCGTCTCGACCAGCTCGGCCGCCACAATCCAGCGGCCTGGTCGCTTGGACAGGCGCGAGCCGGGATGGCGGTGGAACTTGATGCCGCGCGCGCCCAGATAAAAATCTTCCTCGTCGCTCTTGCAACCGATGTTGCCCAGCAGGCCCGAGAGCATCGACAGATGCAACTGCTCGTAGCTGGCCGGCTCTGGATTGGGCTTCCAGCCCTGCTCGCCCACCACGCTGACGAGCTGGGAGTGGATGTCGCGCCACTCGCGCACGCGGCGCACATTGATGTAGTGCTCGCGCAGCAGGTTTTCGTACTGGCGGTTGGAGAGTTTGTGTTGGGGGGGGCTGGCTTGGGTGGGTGCACCGCCGCCCCCACCCCTACCCTCCCCCAGAGGGGGAGGGAGGAATCCACCATCCCTGCCCTGCCCCAAAGGGGGAGGGAGGGCTCCACCACCCCTGCCCTCCCCGATGGAGGGCGCTAGGGATTCGCCCCCTCTCCCCCTGGGAGAGGGCTGGGGTGAGGGCACGCGGGCCTCGGCCCTTCCCCGCAGCGGCAAACCCACAGACTGCGGCCGCCCTCCCCGCACCTCCTCGATCCAGTGCCAGAGCTTCAAGTAAGAGACAAACTCGCTTTTCTCGTCATCGAACTGGGCATGGCGTTGATCGGCCTGGGCCTGCTTGTCCAGCGGGCGATCGCGCACATCTTGCACGCTCAAGGCACTGGCGATGACCAGCACCTCTTGCAGCGCGCGCCGCTCGCGCGCCTCCAGCAGCATGCGGCCCACACGCGGATCGAGCGGCAGCTTGGCCAGAGCCTGGCCGATCGGCGTGAGTTCGTTGAAGTCGTCCACCGCGCCGAGCTCGCTGAGCAGCTGGTAGCCGTCGGTGATCGCCCGCCGCTGGGGCGGCTCGATGAAGGCGAAGTCTTCCACGCTGCCCAGACGCAGGGCCTTCATGCGCAAGATCACCGAGGCCAGCGAGCTGCGCAAGATCTCCGGATCGGTAAAGGGCGGGCGGCCCTGAAAATCTGGTTCGTCGTAGAGCCGGATGCAAATGCCCTCGGCCACCCGGCCGCAGCGCCCGGCCCGCTGGTTGGCAGCGGCCTGCGAGATCGGCTCGACCAGCAACTGCTCGACCTTGCTGCGAAAGCTGTAGCGCTTGACGCGTGCCGTGCCGCTGTCGATCACAAAACGGATGCCAGGCACTGTCAGCGACGTCTCGGCCACATTGGTGGCCAGCACGATGCGCCGCCCGCCATGGGGCTCAAAAATGCGGTCTTGCTCGGCTTGCGACAGCCGCGAAAACAGCGGCAGCACCTCGGCTGTGCGCAGCACCGGCTGGTGCGCCAAGTGCTTGCGCAGGTGGTCGGCCGCCTCACGGATTTCACGCTCACCGGGCAAGAAGATCAAGATGTCGCCGGCCTGCGCGCCGCCACGCCAAAGCTCGTCGACCGCATCGGCCAGCGCATCGTTGAGATCGTGCTCACGCGACTCCTCGAAGGGGCGGTAGCGCATCTCCACCGGGAAGGTGCGACCTGAGACCATGATCACCGGAGCTTGACCCTTGGCGCTGGCAAAGTAGTCGGCAAAGCGCTGCGCATCGATCGTCGCCGAGGTGATGATCAGCTTGAGATCGGGCCGGCGCGGCAGCAGCTGGCGCAGGTAGCCGAGCAAAAAATCGATGTTCAGGCTGCGCTCGTGCGCCTCGTCAATGATCAGGGTGTCGTAGGCCCGCAGCAGCGGATCGGTCTGGGTTTCGGCCAGCAAGATGCCGTCGGTCATGAGCTTGACCGAGGCGCCCGGCGCGAGTCGGTCCTGAAAGCGCACCTTGTAGCCCACCACCTCGCCCAGCGGCGTTTTGAGCTCCTGTGCAATGCGCTTGGCCACGCTGGAGGCGGCGACGCGGCGCGGCTGGGTGTGACCGATCAGATGGCCGCGCTGGCCCGGGTGGTTGGCGCTGCCCCGGCCCATGGCCAGCAGGATCTTGGGCAGTTGCGTGGTCTTGCCCGAGCCGGTTTCGCCACACACGATGACCACCTGATGCCCGGCGATGGCGCGAGCGATGTCCTCGCGTCTGCCCGAGACCGGCAGGCTTTGGGGAAACTCCAGGTGCAGCGGGGCAGAAGGCGAAGGTGTGGCAGCCAAGGAACAGATGCCGCAGCAAGGCGGCAGGCAAGCGAGGGCCAGAGGCCAGGCGAAGGAGAACTTCGGTCAAAATCGGCCGCATCAACCCCGGAACCCTTGATGTCAGCCGTCTTCAATTTTACCTTCGTGCCCTGGTTTCGCTCGGTCGCGCCCTACATCCATCTGCACCGGGGCAAGACCTTCGTGGTGGGCATGGCCGGCGAGGCCATTGCCGCAGGCAAGCTGCAGCACATCGCGCAGGACCTGGCCCTTATTCAAAGCATGGGCGTCAAGATCGTGCTGGTGCATGGCTTTCGGCCGCAGGTCAACGAACAGCTCGCTGCCAAGGGGCACCAGCCACACTACGCCCAGGGCATGCGCATCACCGACAGCGTCGCGCTCGATTGCGCGCAGGAGGCAGCCGGCCAGCTGCGCTACGAGATCGAGGCCGTCTTCAGCCAGGGGCTGCCCAACACGCCCATGGCGGGCTCGACCGTGCGGGTGATTTCGGGCAACTTCATCACCGCGCGGCCCGTGGGCATCGTCGATGGGGTCGACTTCAAGCACTCGGGTCTGGTGCGCAAGGTCGATGTGCAGGGCATTCGGCAGACGCTGGAGATGGGCGCCATGGTGCTTCTGTCGCCCTTTGGTTTTTCCATCACCGGCGAGGCGTTCAACCTGACCATGGAAGAGGTGGCTACGCGCGTGGCCATCGAGTTGCAGGCCGACAAGCTGATTTTTCTGACCGAGGTGCCAGGCATTCGCATCGAGCCGGGCCAGGCCGAGAGCGATGACAACCCGATCGACACCGAGATGCCGCTGGAGCTGGCCGAGCGGCTGCTGGCCGAACTGCCCAAGCCCCAGCAGCCCACCGACACCGCGTTTTACCTGCAGCACTGCGTGCGCGCCTGCAAGGCTGGCGTGGAGCGCACCCACATCCTGCCCTTTGCCACTGACGGCGCCTTGCTGCTCGAGGTGTATGTGCACGACGGCATCGGCACCATGGTGATCGACGAAAAGCTCGAGAGCTTGCGCGAAGCCACCGTCGATGACGTGGGCGGCATCTTGCAGCTGATCGAGCCCTTCGAGAAAGACGGCACGCTGGTCAAGCGCGACCGCACCGAGATCGAGCGCGACGCCGGCCAGTACACCGTGATCGAGCACGACGGCGTGATTTTTGGCTGCGCCGCGCTCTACCCCTATCCGCAGGCCAAGACGGCCGAAATGGCGGCCCTGACCGTCTCGCCACAAAGCCAGGGGCAAGGCGATGGCGAACGCATCCTCAAGCGCATCGAGCAACGCGCGCGCGCCATGGGCCTGAGCAGCATCTTCGTGCTGACCACACGCACCATGCACTGGTTTCTCAAGCGCGGCTTTCAGCCGGTGGCCATCGACTGGCTGCCCGAAGCGCGCCAGCGCAGCTACAACCTCAACCGCAAGAGCCAGGTGCTGGTCAAGCAGCTTTAAGCCGCTTGGCGCAGCCCGGCCTCAAAAATCGAGCGTCAGCGCCCGCTGCGCAAGTCCAGCAGACGGGCGACCACATAGCCTGCCGCCAGGGCCACCAGCAAGGATTGCACCGGACGGTCTTGGATGGTGCTGCGCGAGTAGGACCAGGCTTTCTGAGGGACATCCCCCCAGCCCTGGGTCTTGTTCCCCAGCCGATCAACCAGGTCGCTGGCGCCCGTTGTGAGCCGATCGACCGCATCGTGCGCCGCGTGGCGGGCCCGTTGCAGCGAATGGCGGGCGCTGTCAACTGCGGCCCAGTGGGCCATGGAAGCGGCCGCCTGCTCGGCCGCCTGCTCGGCTGCGACGGGGCTGGCGGTGGCAGCACTGCCCGAGCGGGTCGAGGGGTTGTGAGAAAAAGTCGAGTTGTCCATAACGGCTCCAATTGGGCGGGGTTGAAAACGGTCGGCACGCCGGGTTGCGGCCGGCCCTGCCCTTGACTCTAGGCACTGGCGCGCTGGCGGCTGTCCGTGGCCGTCACGCGAGCGCGTCAGACAGGACCGGATTTGCCCGCGACAAGCGGGTGCACCTGCTAAGGACTGGGTAGCGGCCTGGTCTGACAGCGCTGCGGCGCTTGTGCCCACCCGGCGCAGCGCACCGGCTGCCTAAATTGAAGGGCAGGAGGAGAGCGCACCATGCCGCCCACATCACACACCGCCCCGCCCACCCTGCATGCCCGGCCGGTTTGGCAACGCCCCGACGTGCCCGGCCACCACCGCTCGCGCGAGGTCCGCATCCCGGTCGGCTCGGCTTGGCTGCACGGCGATCTGGTGCTGCCCAGCGACATGAAGGGCTTGGTGCTGTTTGCCCACGGCAGCGGCAGCGGTCGGCACAGTTCGCGCAACCGGCTGGTGGCCGCCGCCTTGCATCAGGCCGGCATCGGCACCTTGCTGCTCGACCTGCTGACCGCGCACGAAGAGCAGGTCGATGCGCACACCGGCGAGCATCGCTTCAACATCGCCCTGCTCACCGATCGCCTGCTCGCTGGCACCTTGTGGGTGCTGCAGCAACCGGGCTTGTGGGAGTGGCCCCTGGGCTACTTTGGCGCGAGCACGGGCTGCGCGGCGGCGCTGATTGCAGCGGCCCGGCTCGACGGGCGCATTGCCGCCGTGGTCTCCCGCGGCGGGCGGCCGGACCTGGCCGGCGACGTCACCCTGTCCAGCGTGAGCGCCCCCACCTTGCTCATCGTCGGCGGCGCCGATCGGCCGGTGCTTGCGCTCAACACCCAGGCCATAGCCCATCTGCATTGCGACAAGCGGCTGGCGATTGTGCCGGGGGCGGGCCATCTGTTTGAAGAGCCCGGCGCGCTGCAAGAGGTGGCGCGGCTGGCCAGCGAATGGTTTGGCCTTTACTTCCGCGCCCAACTGCTCGGCCAGCCCACGGCCAGCCCCCAGGTGCATGCCTGGGGCGTGCACTGACGCCGACGCGCAAGCCGCTCGAGGCTCGATGGGTCTGAGCGCGCAGACCAGCCCGTTCACCTGACCGGAGAGAGAAACCGCCATGAGACCGCTGCGCACTGTCAAAGCACCTTACCGGGACCGGCGCGACGCCGGCCAGGCCCTGGCCGAGGCCCTGGGCCACCACCATGACCCTGCGCTGGTGCTGGCGCTGCCGCGCGGCGGCGTGGCCGTGGGCTTTGAAGTGGCCAAGGCCCTGCACGCGCCGCTGGACATCTGGGTGGTGCGCAAACTCGGTCTGCCCGGCCACGAGGAGTACGCCATGGGCGCGATTGCCAGCGGCGGGGTGCGGGTGATGAACCCGCTGCCGGGTCTGTCGGTGGCGCCCGAAATCCTGGCCAAAACGCTGGCCCGCGAGGAGGCGGAATTGACCCGCCGCGAGCTGCGCTACCGCGGCGCTCATCCTGCCATCAACCCGCGGGGGCGGCACGTGATCTTGGTCGACGACGGCTTGGCCACCGGCGCCACCATGCGCGCTGCGGCACTGGCCGTGGCCCAGCAGCATCCCGCGCACCTGACGGTGGCCGTGCCAGTGGGATCGCGCGAGGGCTGCGCCGAGCTGGCCGACGTTGCCGACGAGGTGGTCTGCCCCTTCATGCCCGAGCCGTTTCATGCGGTCGGACGCTGGTACGAGAACATGACGCAAGCCAGTGACGAGGAGGTGTGCCAGTTGCTCGAGCAGGCCTGGACGCGGCGCGCGCACGAGGTCCGGCAAGCCGATCTGTCGGCACCTGCCGCTGGGGTATCGGCGCCATCGACTCCCTCGACTTCATCAACTCCATCGCCGATGCACTGAAACCGTCTCTATGCCCCCGCCCAAAGCACGAATCGGCCCGTTTGCGGCCCACCACGACGCCAACACCGCCAACGCACAGGCCATCGTGCACGGCCTGCGGCGGCATCTGCAGCCACTGTTTGGCCACCCGTCGGACTACGACCGCCTGCTCACCGCCATGGGCCCTGCCCGTTACATCTTGCTCGGGGAGGCTTCGCACGGCACGCGCGAGTTCTACCGCGAACGCATCGCGATCACCCAACGGCTGATTTTGGAGCAGCGCATGGATGCGCTGGCGATCGAGGCCGACTGGCCCGACACCTGGCGCGTGCACCGCTATGTCAACGGGCAGGGCCCTGACCGCAGCGCCGAGGAGGCGCTGGGCGGCTTCGAGCGCTTTCCGGCCTGGATGTGGCGCAATGTCG
>JBILGP010000081.1:0-6662 GCA_044350985.1 Polaromonas sp.
CAGGCTTGCACGCCCGAGTAGTCGAACTCGCAGGCCTGACCGATGATGATCGGTCCGGCGCCAATGATGAGGATGCTTTTGAGGTCTGTGCGTTTTGGCATGTTTCGCTACTCGTGTATTTTTTCTTGATCAGGTCAGGGTGCGGGTCAGTTCAGACTGGCGGTGGCCAGCTTGGCGCCAAACCACACAAACAGTCCCCCAACGGCGCTGGACAAACCGGCTGACAGGTGCCGACGCTCGCGGAAGGCCTGAGCCAGCCGGACGCCGGCAAAAATCAGGGCAGACAAATAGAGGGCACTGAAGGCCATGACGATGGCGCTCAGTATCAAAAAAGGCACGGCGGGTGTTTCGTAGCTCAGGTCAATGAACTGCACGAAGAACGACAACAAAAACAAAATGGCCTTGGGGTTGAGCAGGCTGATGACCAGGGCACGCTCGAACGGACGGGTCAGATGGGCGGGGTTATCAGCCGCCGGTGTCGATGCGCTTGCTGCCGGGGTGCGCAACGACACCCAGGCAGAGCGAATCAGGTTGAGCCCCAACCAGGCCAGGTAGCCCGCACCCACATACTTGACCGCCATGAACAAGGCCGGATACGTGTGCAGGAGGCTGGCAGCGCCCAAAGCGGTGAGGATGAGCAACACGGTATCGCCCACGAACACGCCCATCGCGCTTTGGTAACCGGCCTTGACGCCACGCGCCGTGGCCACAGACAGCACAAACAACGAGTTGGGGCCGGGCAACAAAATGATGCCCAATGCGCCCAACGCGTAGGTCCAGATGTCGGTGACGCCGTAA
This sequence comes from Polaromonas sp., assembly GCA_044350985.1. Classification (GTDB taxonomy): domain Bacteria; phylum Pseudomonadota; class Gammaproteobacteria; order Burkholderiales; family Burkholderiaceae_C; genus Polaromonas. The sequence goes on from JBILGP010000081.1 coordinate 799, forward strand.
AAACTCATGCTCGGGCTTCCATCAATCCGATGAAGCGGTCAAACAGATAGGCGATGTCATGCGGGCCGGGCGAGGCTTCCGGGTGACCCTGGAAACAAAACGCGGGCTTGTCGGTGTGGGCCAGGCCCTGCAAGGTGCCGTCGAACAGGCTCACGTGGGTGGCGCGCAGGTGGGCCGGCAAGGTGGCCGCGTCAACCGCAAAACCGTGGTTCTGGCTGGTGATGCTGACCCGGCCGCTGTCGAGGTCCTTGACCGGGTGGTTGGCCCCGTGGTGGCCGAACTTCATCTTGAAGGTCTGCGCGCCGCAGGCCAGGGCCATGATCTGGTGGCCCAGGCAGATGCCGAAGGTGGGCATGCCGGCCTCAATGATGGTTCGGGTGGCCTCGATAGCGTAGTCACAGGGCTGCGGGTCGCCCGGCCCGTTGGACAAGAAGACTCCGTCGGGGCGCAGGGCCAGCACCTTCGCCGCATCGGTTTTGGCCGGCACCACGGTGATGCGGCAGCCGCGTTCGGCGAGCATGCGCAAGATGTTCTTCTTGACACCGTAGTCGTAGGCCACCACATGGAAACGCTCCTGCGCCAAGCTGCCATAGCCTTGGCCGAGCTTCCATTCGGTTTGCGTCCATTCATAGGGCTGTGCCACCGAGACCACCTGAGCCAGATCCAGCCCGGCCATGTTCGGTGCGCTGCGGGCCGCGGCAATCGCCTGCGCGATCTGCGCGTCGCCGACGACCTGACCGGCCGGCAAGGCGGAGATACAGCCGTTTTGCGCGCCGTGGGTGCGCAGGTGCCGCGTCAGCGCCCGGGTGTCGAGGTTGGCAATGGCCACCGTGCCATTGGCCTGCAAGTAGCCAGACAGATCCTGCGTCTGGCGAAAGTTGGAGGCCAGTTGTGGCAGATCCTTGATGATCAGGCCCGCGGCAAACACGCGCGAGGCCTCCACATCTTCAAGGTTCACACCGTAATTGCCGATGTGCGGATAGGTGAGTGTGACGATCTGCTGGCAGTAGCTCGGGTCGGTCAGGATTTCCTGGTAGCCGGTCATGGCGGTGTTGAACACCACCTCACCGACTGTGGAGCCAGACGCTCCGATGGAGTTGCCAACAAAGACCGTGCCGTCTGCTAGGGCCAAGATGGCCGGGGGATGGTTTCCCTGAAGGGACAAAAGCACTGGGGTCTCCGTTTGTTTGACGGTTCGCCCGGCCGCACGCGCACAGGGGCCTACATCCCTTGGGCGCTGGCTGTTGCTGGTGGTTGAGATCGGCTTTTGCTGCGCCCGGGCGAGGCTGATTGGAAAAGCCCCTGATTATAGTCTGCCCGCGACCGCCAGCACCGCACTGGCGTGCAGGCAGATGGCCGCGGCACTGGCCACATTGAGCGACTCTTGACCGGCCGGCTGGATGATGCGCACCCGGTGCTGGGCACTGGCCAGTAGCAGAGGATCGACCCCCTGCCCTTCGTGTCCGAACACCCAGGCGCAAGGCCACGGTGGCGGCTGCTGGTGCAGCAACTGGCCCTGATGGGAACTGGTGACGGCCAGCGGCACCTTGAGCCCAAGCACATCGCTCGGGCTCAGCCCCTCGAACAAATCGAGTGCAAAGTGCGCCCCCATGCCAGCTCGCAGCACCTTGGGTGACCACAAGCCCGCAGTACCGTGCATGGCCAGCACCTGAGTGACGCCAAAGGCGGCCGCGCTGCGCAAGATGGAGCCGACGTTGCCGGCATCTTGCAGTCGGTCGAGCACCACGCAGGCACCGTCCAGGCGCATGGGGGCGGCCGGCGGCAAGTCCAGCACCGCGCCCAGACCGGCCGGCGACGGCAGCGCGCTAAATTCCCGCCACAGCGCATCGGGTACCCGCACGATGCGCCCGGCCGCCTGCGACCAGGCCGGCGGCACGACGGGGCAGGCCGATTGAGCCAGCACCAGGGTTTGCAGGCGCCGGCCGCGGCCCACGGCCGCATCGACCAAATGGTCGCCCTCGAGCCAGACCGCCGCTTGCGAGCGGTAGGCCGAAGCGTCCTGCGCCAGACGCCGCAAATCTTTGATAAAGGGGTTGGCACGAGAGCTGATGTGATCGACCGGGCTCATGCCTGCTCCTTGTAGACCCGCGCCACTGGTGCAAAGCTGCGGCGGTGCTCGGGGCTGGCGCCATGGCGGCTCAGCGCCGCCAGATGCTCGGCCGTACCGTAGCCCTTGTGCCGGTCAAATCCATACTGCGGAAAACGTTCATGGACCTGCTCGCACCAGCGATCGCGCGTCACCTTGGCCACGATGGAGGCCGCCGAAATCGCCGCCACCTTCGCATCGCCGCCCACGATGGCCTGCGCCAGCATGGGCAAAGCCGGCAGGCGGTTGCCATCGACCAGCACCTTGACCGGCTTGAGCCGCAGGCCATCGACGGCGCGCCTCATGGCCAGCAAAGTCGCTTGCAAGATGTTGAGCGCATCGATCTCCTGCACGCTGGCCTGGCCGACCGAGCAGCACAGGCTGCGCGCCATGATCTGCTCGAAAAGCAGTTCCCTGCGACGGGGGCTGAGCACTTTGGAGTCGGCAAGACCCTGGATCGGGCGAAGCTCGTCGAGGATGACAGCGGCTGCCACCACCGGTCCGGCCAGCGGCCCGCGGCCGGCCTCGTCGACACCGGCGAGCAGACCGGGCACGTCCCAGGCCAGCACCGCCTGCTCAGGCGCGGTGAAGGATTTTTTCGATCGCATCGCTGGCCAATCGGGCAGTGTCGCGCCGCAGCAGGTGGTGCAATTGCTCAAAACGCTGCTGCACGGCTGCGGCCTGCTGAGGACGGTCAAGCCAATCGAGCACGGCCGCGGCCAGCGCGTCGGGCTGGGCACGCTCCTGAATGAATTCGGGAACCACAAACTCCTGGCACAAGATATTGGGCAGGCCCACCCAGGGTTGCAGCTGCTTGCGGCGCATGATCTGCCAACTCAGCCAGGGCATGTGGTAGGCAATGACCATGGGCCGCTTGAACAAGGCAGCCTCCAAAGTCGCCGTGCCGCTGGCCACCAGGGCCACATCGCAGGCCGCCAGCACGCTGTGGGACTGGCCATCAAACAGGTACACGGCCGAGTCGCCCGGAGCAAAGCCAGCGGCCTGCGCCGCAGCCTGCACCTGCGCGCGCAAAGCTGGCAGGGTGGGCACGGCAAAACGCAAGGCCGGCCGCTGGCGCAGCATGTGCCGAGCGGCCCGAAAAAACCGCGGCGCCAGATGAGCGATCTCGGCCTCGCGGCTGCCCGGCAGCAAAGCCACCACGACCTCCTGTAAACCCAGTCCGAGTTGCTGGCGGGCGGCCTGACGGTCGGGGGCCATCTCGATCATGCTGGCCAGCGGATGGCCCACATAGGTGGCCGGCACCCCGTGGGCCTGCAGCAGATCGGGCTCGAAGGGAAAAATGCACAGCACCTGGTCGGCCGCCCGCCGCAGCTTGTCGATCTTGCCGGCGCGCCAGGCCCAAAACGAGGGGCTGACGAAATGCACCGTGGGCACGCCACGCTCGCGCAGCGCCACCTCCAGGTCAAGGTTGAAGTCGGGCGCATCGACCCCCATGAAGACATCGGGCGGCTGTGCCAGCAGGCGCTGGGCGAGCGCACGGCGCATGGCCAGCAGTTCGCGCAGGCGGGGCAGCACCTCCACATAGCCGCGAACAGCGAGTCGGCTCTGAGGCCACCAGGCGTCAAAGCCTTGCGCCAGCATGGCCGGCCCCCCGATCCCCATGGCTTGCAAAGCGGGCCAGCGGCTGCGGCAGGCGGCGAGCATGGCGGCGGCCAGCAGATCGCCCGACGCTTCACCAGCGACCATGGCCAATCGCGGTGCGTCGCCGGACATGGCCGCTTTAGCGCACGATGCCGCGCTCGGCAGCGTCCAGAAACGACACCAGCAGATCGAGGTCGCCGTCGGTCTCTGGCGACGCGCCGCGCATGGCCTGCAAAGCGGCCTTCGCATCGGCCAGACTCAGACCCTGTCGGTAAAGCGCGCGGTACATGCGCTTGATCTGGGTGATGCGCTCGTCGCTGTAGCCGCGTCGGCGCAGACCCTCGGCGTTGATGCCCTGCGCCTGCGCTGGATTGCCCACGGCATTGACAAAGGGCGGCACGTCTTGCGACAGCCGGGTTTGAAATCCGGCCATGGCATGGGCGCCGACCCGCACGAACTGATGCACGCCCGTCAGGCCACCGAGCACCACCCAGTCGCCAATGTGCACATGGCCGCCCAGTTGGGTGGCGTTGGCAATGATGGTGTGGTGACCCACCAGGCAGTCATGCGCCACATGCACATAGGCCATGATCCAGTTGTCGTCGCCCAAACGGGTCAGGCCGCCACCGCCGGGAGAGCCAATGTTGAAGGTGCAGAACTCGCGTATCGTGTTGCGCGCTCCAATGTGCAACTCGCAGGGCTCGCCGTGGTACTTCTTGTCCTGCGGAATCGCACCGATCGAGTTGAATTGAAAGATCCGGTTATCGCGCCCGATCGTCGTGCGCCCCTCGATCACGCAGTGTGCGCCGATGCTGGTGCCCTCGTCGATGCTCACATGCGCGCCGACCGTGGTGTAGGCGCCGATGCTCACGCTGTGCCCAAGCTGGGCCTGCGGATCGACGATGGCGGTGGGATGGATGGTGGCCATGGTCAGGTGCCCAAGCCCGCTCAGGCCACGGTGCGCATGGTGCACATCAGGTCGGCCTCGCAAGCGACGTCCTGGCCCACCCGGATAACCCCGTTGAACTTGAAGATGCCCGCGCGTGAACGTTCGAGCAGGACCTCCACGACCAACTGGTCCCCGGGCTCAACCGGCCGCTTGAAACGCGCCGCATCGATGCCGGCAAAGTAGTAAACCGTCTTGTCATCGAGCTCGACGCCGGTCGCATCAAAAGCCAAAAGAGCGGCAGCCTGGGCCATGGCCTCGAGCATGAGCACGCCCGGCATGACCGGCCGGTGCGGAAAGTGACCCGTGAAAAACGGCTCGTTGATGGTCACGTTCTTGAGCGCCTTGATGCGCTTGCCCTTTTCAATCTCGAGCACCCTGTCGATCATCAGGAACGGGTAGCGGTGGGGCAGCTTTTTGAGTATCTGGTGTATGTCCATCATGGTGTCTGGTCCGGTGGGCGCACCCGCGCCTCCAATTGCTTGATGCGCTCGCGCAGCCCATGCAGTTGCTTGAGCGTGGCCGCATTTTTTTCCCAGCTCGCATTGTCGTCGATGGGAAACAGGCCGCTGTACAGTCCCGGCTTGCTGATCGAGCGAGTGACCACCGAACTGGCCGAGACATGCACGCCGTCGGCCAGGCTCAGGTGACCAAGCACCACCGCACCGCCGCCGATGGTGCAGTGCGCGCCGATGCGGGCGCTGCCGGCCACGCCGACACATCCCGCCATCGCAGCGTGTGCGCCAACATGGACGTTGTGGCCAATCTGTATGAGGTTATCGAGCTTGACCCCGTCTTCAATCACCGTGTCGCCCAGGGCACCGCGGTCGATGCAGGTGTTGGCGCCGATCTCGACGTCGTCGCCAATGCGCACCGCCCCCAACTGCTCGATCTTCTCCCAGCGCCCGCCGTCGGGCGCGAAGCCAAAGCCATCAGCGCCAACAACCACGCCCGGATGCACGATGCAGTTGCGGCCGATGCGGCAGCCCTGACCGACGCTGACGCGTACCGCAAGCTGCGTGGACGCGCCAATGACGGCCCCTGCGCCGACCACGCAGTGCGCGCCAATGCTAGCGCCCTCACCGACCTCGGCACCCTCCTCAATCACCGCGTAAGGACCGACCGCTACGCCGCCAGCCAGGCGGGCGCGCTCGTGCACGATGGCTGTAGGGTGTATGCCCGCAGGAGCCGGGCGGGCATGCCGCTGCT
>JBILGP010000082.1:0-6635 GCA_044350985.1 Polaromonas sp.
GCTTTGAAGGCTGGAAGGTCACCACCATCGGCGACGACATCGCCTGGATCAAGCCTTCGGCCGACGGCCGGCTGCGCGCCATCAACCCGGAGGCGGGCTACTTTGGCGTGGCACCGGGCACCAACTACCACACCAACCCCAACTGCATGGCCAGTCTGGACAAGAACGTGATCTTCACCAACGTCGCACTCACCGACGACGGCGACGTCTGGTGGGAAGGCATGGAAAAAGACAGCGGCAAGTTCCCCGATCACCTGATCGACTGGCAAGGCAAGGACTGGACGCCGCAGATCGCCAAGGAAACGGGCGCCAAGGCCGCCCATCCGAACGCGCGCTTCACGGTCGCGGCCACCAACAACCCGGCGCTCGACAGCGCCTGGGACGACCCGGCCGGCGTGCCGATCGATGCCTTCATCTTTGGCGGGCGGCGCTCGACCACCGTGCCGCTGGTCAGCGAGGCGCGCAACTGGGTCGAGGGCATCTACATGGCCGCCACCATGGGCTCGGAAACCACCGCAGCGGCCGCTGGCCAGCAAGGCGTGGTGCGCCGCGACCCGTTTGCCATGCTGCCCTTTGCCGGCTACAACATGAGCGACTACTTCCAGCACTGGCTCGATCTGGGCAAGAAACTGGCCGCCTCAGGCGCCAAGCTGCCCAAGATCTACACCACCAACTGGTTTCGCAAGGGCGAGGACGGCAAGTTCGTCTGGCCCGGCTACGGCGAGAACATGCGCGTGCTCAAGTGGATGATCGACCGCGTCGAGGGCAAGGGCCAGGGCAGCGAGAGCGTGATGGGCATCACGCCGCGCTACGAAGACCTCAACTGGCGCGGCCTGGACTTTTCGGCCCAGCAGTTCAGCCAGGTCACCCACATCGATCGCGCCGCCTGGCGCAAAGAGCTCGAGCTGCACGCCGAGCTCTTCCAGCAGCTGCGCCACCACCTGCCCAAGGAACTCGAAGAGACCAAGGGCGCGATCGAGCGGCGGCTGGCTGCATGATTTTCGCTGCTTGCAGCGCAAGCGGGCGCTAACTCATCGAGTTCGATCCGGTTCTCAGCCCAGTAAAAAAGCCACCCGAGGGTGGCTTTTTTCATCTGCGCTCAGGCCCTGTGTTCAGCGCGCCAACCGCCGCAGGGCTGCGGCGAGTTGCCGGGCCGGCTGGGCCAGCGCCGCCAGGGCGGCAAAACCGGCCAGCCAGGCACCGATCCAGATGGCCAGCAAATGGCCTTCGGCCAAACTGTCCATCACCTGATAGGCCACCACCAGCACGGCAGCGACCATGCCGGCGAGCAAGGCGCTTGCCAGCGCGCGGCCGTCCGACAGGCTCTGGCCCAGGTCGCGAAGGCGCCGGGCAGCCACTTCCAGACGGACCAGTCCAGCATGCTCGGTGGGGTAGGCGGAAACAACAAAACGGGTCATGGTCAAACTCCTTGCAAAACAGCAGCACAGCGGCTGCAATGGCTGGTATCCTAGGGTATCCACTAGTGTGTGTCGACTTTATATTTGTGATCTTGTTCATTCACAAAAATGATTTTTTAACCCAATCCCTCTCATGCCCCCAAACTTCCGCACCCTGGACCTGAACCTGCTGCGCGTCTTTGACGAGGTCATGGCCGAGCGCAGCCTGACGCGCGCCGCGCGCAACCTCAACCTGACGCAGCCGGCGGTCAGCAACGCGCTGCGGCGCTTGCGCGAAACCCTGGGCGACGAGTTGGTGCAGCGCAGCGGCCAGGGCATGGCGCCCACCGCCCGCGCCCTGACCATCTGGCCCACGGTGCGCGAGGCGCTGGCCCAGCTCGAGCAGTCGCTGGTGCCCAGCGAGTTCATCGCGGCCCAGGCCAAAACCAGCTTTGTGCTGGCCATGGCCGACGCCACCGCCGCCGAGCTCATGCCCGGCCTGGTCGACATGCTCGAGACCGACGCGCCCAGCGTGACCCTGCGGGTGGTGCCGCTGACCACGCGCGACCCCCGCGGCCTGCTCGACCAGGAAAAATGCGACCTGGCCGTGGGCTTTTTCCCCTCGGTGCTGGCCGACCTGACCGCCCACAGCCAAAGCGAGCAGCCCCTGCCCTTTGCCCATGAGCGGCTCTACGACGGCCAATATGTGTGCGTGATGCGCAAAGACCATCCGCTGGCCCGCCAGAGCCTGAGCCTGGAGGACTTTTGCCAGGCCCGCCACATGCTGGTGAGCTTTTCGGGCCGGCCCTACGGCTTCATCGATGAGGCACTGGCGGCACTCGGCCGGCGCCGGCACATCGTGCTGACGGTCAACCAGTTCTTCACGGCCGGCCGGGTGGTGGCCCGCTCGAATCTGCTGACCGTGCTGCCGCGCCACTTCATCAGCGTCACCGGCATCGCCGACCAGCTCGCGCTGCAGCCGCTGCCTTTTGAGGTGCCGTCTGTGCATGTCGATGCGCTGTGGCACCGGCGCTCGCAACTGCGCGCCAGCCACCAGTGGCTGCGTGCGGCGGTGCAACGTGCGGCAGCGCGCGCCGAAGGCATGCAGCAGGCCTGATCGGCCACGATCTGTCGATCAGGGCGCGAGCAGCCCCTCGGGCAGATTGGCCACAAAGTCGGTGATCGAGCCGCCGCCGCGGTCGGGTCGCATGTGGCCGATCATGGCGGCGTAGGCCGCTGATGCATCGGCCTGCTCGAAGGCCTTGAGCAGCTCGGCGTGCTGCTCAAAAGAGGTGCGCAGCCGGCCCAGCGCACCGAAGGCGTGGCGGCGGTAGAAACCGGTGCGCGAGCGCAGACGCAGCACCTCCTGGCGCAAATACGGGTTGCGCGTGGCGTGGTAAATCAACTCGTGAAAGCGCAAGTTGTGCTCCTGCCAGCCAGCCGTGTCCTCGGCATGGACCACCGCCTCGCTGCCCTGGTGGCACTGCACCAGCGCCTTGAGCTCCGGCGGCGTGATCCGCTGGCAGGCCAGCCGGGCGGCCAGTCCCTCGAGCTCGGCGAGCAATTCCCACATCGCCAGCAACTGGCGCAAATCCATCTTGGCCACCACCATGCCGCCGCGTGGCAAGCTGCTGACCAGGCCCTCGGCCTGCAACTGAATCAGGGCCTCACGCACCGGCGTGCGCGAGACGCCGTAGCGGCTGGCCCAGTCGGCCTCGTCGATCGCCTCGCCCGGCGGCAAGCTGCCGTCGCGGATGGCGGCCTCCAGCGCCGCGCGCACCTGGTCACTGGCTTTGACAAAGGTCGATTTGGCTTTTTCCATGGATATCCCCGAGATTGTTGATTATGCAGAAAACCGCTACATTTATATTTATAAGTCTCCCAGGTATGCAACACCCATGACCGGCGCACCCAAGCCAGACAGCCCGCCCGATCCGCTGATCGACACGATCGAGCGCAGCTTGGCCTTGCGGGCCCGCTCTGGGGGCGTGGCCGATCCGGCCGAGGTGCAGCGTCTGCTCAAACACCTCAAGCGGCTCGAGCCGGCGGCCTTGCAGGCCCTGGCCGAGGCGGCAGAGCACTCCGAGGCGCAAGACTTTGACGCCTGTCTGCGGTCGCTGGCATGACGCCGCTGCCCGCCACGCTGACCGCGCTGCAGCAGGCCATCGGCCGCGGCGAGCTCACGGCGCACGAGGCCTGGCAGATGCAAGTCGATCGCCGCGACGCGATCGATGCGCGCTGGCACTGCCTGAGCAGCACCTTGGGCGCGCCAGCCGACGCCGGCGACACCGGGCCGCTGGCGGGCATCGGCTTGGCCCACAAAGACAACTTTGACACCTGGGACCGCCGCCCGGGCTGCGGCGTCGACACCGGCTCGGCCCAGCCCGGCCTGGCACCGGCTTGGGCGATCGAGCGGCTCAGCCAGGCCGGCGCCGGCCATCTCGGTGCGCTGGTGATGGCCGAATACGCCTGTGGCGCCACCTCGGCCAACCCAAACTTTGCGCGCTGCATCAACCCCCTGCACCCCGATGCGGTGGTGGGCGGCTCTTCGAGCGGCAGCGCGGTGGCGGTGGCCAGCGGTCTGGCCTACGGCGCGCTGGGCACCGACACCGCCGGCTCGGTGCGCATGCCGGCGGCCACCTGCGGCTTGGTTGGGCTCAAAACCACCCACGGCCTGATCCCCACCACCGGCCTGTTTCCACTGGCGCCCTCGCTCGACAGCATCGGCATCCTGGCGCGCACCGCAGCCGACGCGCGCCAGATTTTGCTGCCGCTGCTCAGCCAGGCGCCTGGCCCGCAACGCGCGGCACCCACGCTGCGCCTCTGGCTGCCGCGCGAAGGCTTGCATCCCGAGGTGGACGCTGCGCTGGCGCCATTGGCACAGTCGCTACAAACGCAGCCGGTTGAGCTCGAGCGCGAGCACCTGTACCTGAGCCAGTTGGCCGACATCGTGCTGCACAGCGAAGTGGCGCAGCAGCAGCGCAGCGCACTGCTTGAGGAGCGCCTGAGCGCCGCCGTGCTGCCGCTGGCCTTGCCAGGTCTGGTGATGCCGACGGCCTGGTGCGATGCGGCGCGCGCCACACGCAGCGCGCAGCTGCGCCACTTCTGCCGCAGCTTTCTGAGCGAGCCTGGCAGCGTGCTGCTGCTGCCGGCCCTGCCCAAGCCGGTGCCCGACTGGCAGGCGGTGCATGTGGGCCAAAGCGGCTTTGCCCCGCGCGAGCTGCTGGCCATGCACCGCTACATGGGGTTCATCAATTACCTGGGGCTGCCCAGCCTGGTGCTGCCAATCGGCAGCGACAGCCGGGGCCTGCCCATCAGCGTGCAATGCGTCGGTCGGCCCTTTGAGGAGCTCGGCCTGCTAAGCCTGGCAGAACACTTACAACACAAACGCGGCGATGCTGGCCCAGGCCTGCCCGCCACGGAGAACTAAATGCCAAAAATCCAAGCCTCACAAGCCCTGTCGCGCTTTCGCGTGCTCGATCTCTCGCGCGTGCGCGCCGGCCCCAACTGCGTGCGCATGCTCACCGACTTTGGTGCCGACGTGATCCGCATCGAGCCGCCGCCGGGGGTCGACCCCAACGAAGCGATGTTTGCCGCCAACCGCAAGGGCGGCGACTTTCAGAACATCAACCGCAACAAGCGCTCGATGACGCTCAACCTCAAAAAGCCGGGCGCCTACGAGGTGCTGATGCGCCTGGTCAAGGACGCCGACGTGCTCATCGAGAACTGGCGCCCGGACGTCAAGAAAAAGCTGGGGCTGGACTACGACACCTTGGCCAAGGTCAATCCGCGGCTGGTGCTGGCGAGCATCTCGGGCTTTGGACAGGACGGGCCCTACGCCAAGCGGCCCGGCTTTGACCAGATCATCCAGGGCATGGGCGGTTTGATGTCGGTCACCGGCCACCCCGGCGGCGGGCCGGTGCGCGCCGGCCTGGCCGTGGCCGACATGAGCGCGGGCCTGTACTGCGCTTTGGGCATCCTGACTGCGCTGCTCGAGCGCGAGGTCTCGGGCAAGGGCCAGTGGGTGCATGCGAGCTTGCTGCACTCGCAAATTGCGATGATGGACTTTCAGGTGGCGCGCTGCCTCAATGACGACGACGTGCCGGTGCAGGTGGGCAACGACCACCCGACCAGCAGCCCCATGGGCCTGTTCGAAGCCAGCGACGGCTGCTTCAACCTGGGTGCCTCGGGCGAGGGGAGCTGGACGCGCATGTGCGAGCTGCTGGGCAAGACCGAGTGGCTGAGCGACCCCGACTACCAAGGTGAGCCGCTGCGCGTGAAAAACCGCGCGCGCCTGAACGCCGACCTGGCCGAGATCTTTCGCCACCAGCCGCTGTCGCACTGGATCAACAGCCTCAACGACGCGGGCGTGCCGGCAGGGCCGGTCTACACCGTGCCGCAAATGATGCAAGACCCGCAGGTGCAGCACCTGAACGTGACGGCGCCCATGACCACCAGCTTTGGCAAGGAGATGCTCTACATCACCCAGCCGGTCACGCTCGAGCGCACGCCGGCCAAGGTGGTGGCGCCCGCGCCCAACTGGGGCGAGCACACCGACGAGGTGCTGCGCGAGGCGGGCTATGCGCAAGCCGACATCGACGCGTTTCACGCGCAAGGGGTGGTCTGAGCCATGGCGCAGGTGCTGCACACGATTGAAGGCCAGGTTGCCACCGTCGTGCTGGCCAATGAGGCCAAGTACAACGCCATGAGCCTGGGCATGTGGCAGCAACTGGGCGCGCTGCTCGATCAACTGGGCCAGGACGAGTCGGTGCGCGTTTTGGTGCTGCGCGGCCAAGGCGACAAGGCCTTTGTCTCGGGCGCCGACATTGCTGAATTTGAGCAGCAGCGCAGCAACCCCGACGGCGTGGCCGCTTACGACCGCGCGGTCGATCAGGTGCAGACCGCGCTGGCGCAGTTTCCACGGCCGGTGATCGCAGCGATCAGCGGCATCTGCTTTGGCGGCGGCCTGGGCATGGCGCTGAGCTGCGACCTGCGCTACTGCAGCACCGGCTCGCGATTTCGCATGCCGGCGGCCCGACTCGGGCTGGGCTATGCCTGGCGCGGCATGCGCTCTTTGGTGGGCGCGCTCGGGGCCATGAATGCGGCCGAGGCCTTTTTTACCGCGCGCATCTACAGCGCCGAGCAAGCGCTCAAGCTGGGCATCGTGCAATCGGTGCACGAGGACGTGTTCGCGCACGCGCAGCAGACCGCCGCGCTGATTGCCGAGAACGCACCGCT
>JBILGP010000083.1:0-6600 GCA_044350985.1 Polaromonas sp.
CTTGCCCACACCGGGCTCGCCGATGAGCACCGGGTTGTTCTTGCTGCGCCGCTGCAGCACCTGGATGGCGCGGCGGATCTCGTCATCGCGCCCGATCACCGGATCGAGCTTGCCGGCACGGGCGCGCTCGGTCAGATCGAGGCAGTATTTCTTGAGCGCATCGCGCTGGCCCTCGGCCTCGGGGCTGTCCATTTTCTCGCCGCCACGCACCGCCGTAATGGCCGCCTCCAAAATGGGGCGCGTCATGCCGCTTTCGCGGGCCATGCGCCCGACATCGCCCTTGTGGTCGGCACAAGCGAGCAAAAACAGCTCGGCAGCAATATAGGTGTCGCCGCGCTTGATCGCCTCCTTCTCGGTGGCCTGCAGCAAGCGGGTCAGATCGGGGCCGATCTGAATTTGCTCCTGACCCTGCACCTGCGGCAGCTTCTTCAAGCCCGCCTCCACCGCCGCCTCCAGAGGGCCGAGCTTGACGCCGGCGCGCTCGAGCAAGGCCCGCGGCCCGTCGTCCTGGGTCAGCATGGCCCCCAGCACATGCACCGGCTCGATGTAGGGATGGTCGCGCCCGAGCGCGATGGACTGGGCATCGCCCAGCGCCTGCTGAAACTTGGTGGTCAATTTGTCTTGCCGCATGGTCGCTCCTGACGCTCTCGAAGGGTCATCTGAGGGCAGGCCCCAGGCATTTCAAGTCGGGCCGAGCCCGAGCCAGGCCCGCGAACAGGCGCCTAAAATCGCACACATGAACATCCATCAGGTCAATGTCAGCTATGTTGGCGAGCAAGACCGGGTGCTGCTGCGCATCAACAGCGTCGGTGGGGAAGAGTTTCGCATCTGGCTGACGCGGCGCTTGTGTTTGCAGCTGCTGCCCGTGCTCGACAAGAGCTCTCAAAGCCAGTTGCAGGCCCAGCTGCCGCCGCCCAATCCGGCCGCCCCACTGCCCGAGCAGCGCGAGCAGATCCTGCAAAACTTTCAGAAAGAGGCTGCCGCCTATGGCGGTGACTACAAGACGCCCTACAAAGACCAGCCGGCGGCCCTGCCCCTGGGCGAAGAGCCCTTGCTGGTGACCAAGCTGAACCTGACACCCCTCAAAGACGGCAAGCTGCAAATGGCCCTGCTCGAACGCCTGCCCCAGCGCAAGCGCGACATGCAAATCAACATGGACCCGACGCTCACGCAGGGGCTGCTGCGCCTGCTTCACCAGGCCATCATCAGCTCGGAATGGCTGCATGCGCCAGCGGCGGCGCTGCAGATCACGGGCGCGGCACCCGAGGCAGGCGCCGATGACCCTGAGGCGCCAGGCAGCAAGGACAAGCCGCGCTACCTCAACTAAAGCCCTCGGCGCCCCCCCCCCAACCGGCGGCCCCCGCGGCCGCACCCGGCGGCTCAAGCCTTAACGGCGTCGATGGAAAAGCCCGCGATCTTCTTGTAGTTGTCCGAAAGCTGGCGCAGTTCGTCCTGGCTGATCAGATCGTCGATGTGCCGGTAGGGCCGGTCGCCGCTGAGCTCTTCAACCCGGATGTTGATCACATCGGGCGGCTGGCTTCGGTTGGTCAACACCACCCGGGCGGTGGGTTCGCGCCGCTGGGCCTCGTAGGCTTGCAGCGCCGCGATCGGATCGCTGTTTTGCGCCAACTCGGTGGCCAGCGTGCGAGCATCGATGAGGGCCTGGGCCGAACCATTGGAGCCGCGCGGGTACATCGGATGGGCCGCATCGCCCATGAGCGTGACCCGCCCGAAGGTCCACTGCGGCACCGGGTCCTTGTCGACCATGGGGTACTCGAGGATCTGATCGGCGCTGCGGATCATGGCCGACACGTCAAGCCAGTCAAACGTCCAGTCCTTGAAGATCGAGATGAAGTCGTCGACCCGGCCGCCGCGGTTCCAGTCGTTCATGACCTCGCTGCTGCCCTCGATCTCGGCCACCCAGTTGATGAGCTGATGGCCCTGGCCGTCGATGTTGTCGGCAATCGGGTAGATCACCATCTTGCCGGTGCGGATTGAGCCCACCCGCATATAGCTCTTGCCCGTCAAGATGGGCTTGTGGCGGGTCACGCCGCGCCAGGTGTTGATGCCGCCAAAAGCCACTTTTTCTTGCGGGTAGAACTGCTTGCGCACCGCCGAGTGGATGCCGTCACAGGCCACCACAATGCCCGCCCGCACGCCAGCGCGCGGCGCGCCGCTGCTGTCGGTAAAGTGCACCGTCACGCCCGTCTCGTCTTGCGTCAAGCCGGCGCAGCGGTGGTCGGTGTGGATGCGGTCGGCGCCCAGGCGCTGCACCGCCGCTTCAAACAAGATGCGGTGCAGCTTGCCCCGGTTGATACCGATCTCGGGCAAAGGGTAGCCGGCATGGCGGCCGCGCGGCTCGCGGTAAATGTACTGCCCGTGGCGGCTGAAAAACACGCTCTCGAGGTTCTCAATGCCCGCGGCCTCCAGCTGCGGCTGCACCCCCAGGGCTGACAGCTCGCGCATGCCATGGGGCAGCAGCGTGATGCCCACGCCCAGCTCCTTGACCTGCGGCACGCTCTCGTACACGTCGCAGGCAATGCCCCGCTGGTGCAAGGACAGGGCAAAGGCCAGCCCGGCGATGCCGCCACCGACCACCACGACGCCCAGATCACGCTGCGCAGCCATGCTTACTCTGCCGACAGGCCGTTGCGCTTGATCACCGCGCCCCAACGGGGGTAGTCCTTTTGCGTGAGCTGGATCAGCTCATCGACCGTCGAGGCCGACGCGTCCATGCCGGCGCGGCCCAGCAGATCCTTGACCTCGTTGCTGCGGACAATGTTGGCGATCTCGGTGTTGAGCCGGGCCACCACGGGCGCAGGCATCTTGGCCGGGGCGAAGAAGGCGTACCACAGGTCGACCTCGACCCCCTTGACGCCCTGCTCTTCAAAAGTGGCCACGGCCGGTGCCACCGGATGGCGCTTGGCGCTGCCAACAGCCAGTGCGTTGAGCTTGCCGTCGCGCACAAAACCCTGGGCAATGTGCACGGGCAAGAAGCCAACATTGAGCTCGCCGGCCAGCAGGTCCTGCGTGTAGCCGGCCGTGCCCCGATAAGGCACATGCAGCATGAACAAATTGGTCTGCACCTTGAAGAGCTCCATCGCCATGTGGTGCGGCGTGCCCACGCCTGGCGAGCCAAAGGAAATGCCGCCCGGGCGGGCCTTGGCCTGCGCCGTGAGGTCGGCCATGGACTTGATGCCGGTCTTGGGATGGGCCACCAGCATCAAGGTGCCATAGGCGGCCATGGAGATGGGTGCGAAGTCCTTGACCGGATTGAAGGGCACGCTCTTGTACATCTGCGAGGCCATCAGCATGGTGTTGGCGCCCATCAGCAGCGTGTGACCATCGGTGGCCTTGGCCACCGCATCGGCACCGATGTTGCCGCTGGCGCCGGGCTGGTTGACGATGACCACCGGCTGGCCCAGCCGCTCGCTCAGGCGCGGGCCCACGGCCCTTGCAATCGTGTCCATGCCGGTGCCCGCGGTAAAGGGCACGATGATGCGCACGCTCTGCGTGGGCCAGGCCTGCGCCTGCGCGCCGATGGCCAGAGCCGATGCGGTCAACGCCAGCAGCGCCCGCAGTGTCGATCCTAGGGTGTTCATCTCGCCGTCTCCTGTTTGTTTTGGATGAGTTGATTAAAGTGGGCCGATGCCAAAGACCTTCTGGGCATTGGTCTGGAAGAACTTTTTCTTGTCCTCAGCGCTCATGTCCATGCGGTCAAGCAGTTGCACTTCCTCGGGAGCATACTGGTAGGGATAGTCCATCGCATAAAGCACCCGGTCTACCCCTACGATGGACTGGGTGAACTTGATCGCCGGCTCCCAGGCCACGCCGCTGTTGGTGATGTAGAAATTCTCGCGCAGGTAGTCGCTGGGCTTTTTGTGGATCGGCTTGATGCTTTCATAGCGCTTGGAGCGCACCGTGGCCTGGTGCATGTAGTCGAGCCGGTAGGACCAAAACGGCAGCGCCTCGCCCATGTGGCCGATGATCATCTGCAGCTTGGGGAAGCGGTCGAACACGCCAGCGGTGATGATGCGCAGCGCATGCATCCCGGTCTCGACCCCAAAGCCGTAAATCGCGCCGTCGAGCCCGCACTCCTGAAAGGGCTCGAGCATGTTGCGCGGCAGCGAATTGGGGTGCAGGTAAATGGGCGTGCCGTGCTGCTCGGCGGCGGCAAAGATATCCCAGAACTTGGGGTCGGACAAATACTCGCCGTGCGTGTGCGAGTTGATCACCACCGAGTGCATGCCCAGTTGCGTGACGCCGCGCTCGATCTCCTTGGCCGCTGCCTGAGGGTCTTGCACCGGCAGCGAAATCATGCCGGTAAAGCGCGTCGGGTGGCGACGCACCGCATCGGCCAGAAAGTCATTGGCCACTCGCGCAAACGACACCGCCGTCGCCCGGTCCATGATCTGCACACCGGGCGCAGTCAAGGCCAACACCTGGTGGTCGATGCCCGCCTCGTCCATATGGGCCAGCCGAATCTGGTCGAGATCCTGCAAGCAACGCATGATGTTCTGCGCCCGCTCGCTCGGGCTGCTGATGTAAAAGCCCATCAGGCCTTTGAAGCCCGGATCGACATCGCTGCCGGCCAGTATCTTTTGGTAGATGCGGATCATCTCGGGCGGCGCAAACGCCTCTTCGGTGGCAATGCGCAAATAGGGCTTGGCGAGGGACATGGTGGGGCCTGTCGGGTTGAAACGCGAAGCCGACATGATATTTATTTGCAAATACACCCACAATACGCATTTTGCGCGATCAATTTTTCCAAATCGAGAAAAATAGACCATGGACACCCTGAGCAACCTCAAAGCCTTCATTGCCGTGGCCGATGCGGGCAGCTTCTCGGAAGTGGCGCGCAGGCAGCAGGTCGCGCCTTCGGTGATCACCAAACGCATCGCACAGCTCGAGTGGCGCATCAAGGCGCCGCTGTTTCTGCGCAGCACGCGACGGCTGAGCCTGACCGACGTGGGCGAGCGTTACCTGCCGCAGGTGCGCGCGCTGGTGCGCCAACTCGACGACACGCTGGCCGGCATGGCGCAGGCCAGCGGCGCGCTCGAGGGCCACATCCGCATCAAGGTGCCCACCACCCTGGGCACGCTGTGCCTGAGCGACTTGCTGCGGCGCTTCATGCAGGAGCAACCGCGGGTGAGCATGGAGATCGTGCTGGCCGACCGCACGGTCAACCCGCTGCAAGAGGGCTTTGACATCGCCATTGGCGCCCTGCCCGAGCTGTATGGGCAGGTGCGCGACTTCAACCTCGCGCCCATCGGCCGGCGCCTGTGCGCCGCACCGAGCTACCTCGCGCGCCGCGGCAACCCCGAGCGGGTCACCGATCTGGTCGACCACGACTGCCTGGTGTTCATGACCTCGGGCTCGTTTTGGGAATTCGACACCCCGGCGGGTACGCAGGCGGTGGAGGTGCGGCCCAAGCTGCAAACCAACGACGGCGCGGCCCTGTGCCAGGCCTGCATTGACGGCCTGGGCATCGGCATGGTCTCGGACTACCTGGCCGCCCCAGCCCTGGCCCGGGGCGAGCTGATCGAGCTCCTGCCGGGCATCCGGTTCCCCGATCTCTGGCTCAAAGCGCTGGTGCCCCTCAAGCGGCTCGACGTACCACGCATCCGCGCGCTGCTCGATTGGCTGACGCTCCAACTGGCCCAAAGCCCGCTGCCGGTCTGGGCCGCTGACAGTCGCTAGGACACCCCGCCGTGGCACTGCGAGGCGCTGTCTGCTCCGTCATTGCGAGGCGCGCGGTCGAGCCCGTCACTGCGAGGCGCGCAGCGCCGTGGCAATCCATAGGCCTGTGCTTAGGCTGCTATGGATCGCTTCGTTCCTCGCGATGACGGGGTGGGGGCGCAATGACGCAGAAGGCGCAATGACAGCAGCCAAGTGGCCATGGTCCCCATGGCGCAAGGCCGCGGCGGTTGGGTCAGCGGTCGATCGGGGTCGGTGCCCGGGCCGACTCGCGCGCGCAGGCGCGGCACAGCGGCCAGCTCAGGGCCACGCAGAGCAGGCCGCACAGGCCAAAGACCAGGGTCGCGGTGGGAGCGCCGATGCGCTCGGCCAAGGCGCCCACCGCCAGAAAGCCCAAGGGCGAGACACCGATGCACATGGTCATCAAGCCCATGGCCTCGGGACGCCGATGCGGCGGCGCGGCGGTGTAGACCAGGGTCGACTGCATGATGCCAAAGACGGCCTGGGCAATGCCCAGACTGAGCAAAGTCACGCCGGCGATCCAAACCTGCGAACTCCAGGCCAGCAACAACTGCAGCGTGAGAAACGACAGCACCGCGCCCAAAAACATGAGCCCGTGGCGCCAGGGCGCGGCGCCCATGCCGATGAGCAGTGCGCCCACCAGCGCACCGACGCCCTCCAGGCTCACCATCAAGCCCACGCCCTGGGGATCGAGCTGCAGTCGCTCCTGGGCGATCACCGGCACCATGCTCAGCACCGGCCAGGCAAACAGGTTGAACAAAATGGTCAGCCACAAAGCGGCCCGCAGCAGAGGCGAAGCGCGCGCTGCCTCAAAGCCGCTGTCCAGTTGCTCGCGCAGGGATTTCTTGGCCTGCTCTGAGCGGCCGCTGCTGGGCTCTCGCA
>JBILGP010000084.1:0-6594 GCA_044350985.1 Polaromonas sp.
CGCAGGACGGCGCGTCGCGCCGCCGCCTTTAAGGCGACGGCTTGCTCACTTGGGCGCTGTGCCGGTACACATCCCCCAGGCCAGCCAGCGCCGGTATCTCCACCTTTTCGGCTGCGAAGGACCAGCCCGCTGGCGAGGCCAGGCGGATCATGACGCCGGCGTTGCCGCTGCGCGACCACAGCAGGCCCCGCGCGGGTGTGTCCAGGTGGTGGGTGTAGGTCACCGAGCCGCGGGTTTGCTGGTACGAGCTGCTGCTGAGCCTCGACAGACTGCTCTGGGCCACAGGAGCGCTGAAAAACCGGGGCGCGGCCGTCGGGTCATAGCCAGTTTCCCAGAACGCGCCGTCTGCGATGGTGGTGACCTGGGGCAGCACCATGGGCCGGCTGACCTTGTTGAGCACCACCAGGCCGCGCCCGCGCACCGAAGGATCGGTCGCTGACAAGGGGTAGTTGTTGAGGGTGATGAGCAGCGTGCTGCTGCCACCGGCGTTGTAGCCCATCACGTGCGCTTCAACCGCCTGGTTGCCCTCGCCGCTGACGCAGCGCAAGGCACCCGACCTAAGCTGGACGGTCTCGTAGGGCACCAAGACCTCTGTACATTGCGTGGCCTGAAAGGCCAGGGCAAAGGCGTTGTTCAGGCCGCTGCAGGCCGGCAGAGCGGTGCTGCTGCCCATGTTGATGGCGCATTGCTGCCCTGCAATCAAGAAGGGCTGGTCTGGGGCGTTGATTCTGAAATCGAAGGCCGCTGCGGGGGTGAAATCGATGCCGTTGTGACTGCCTTGCATCAGCGCCAGCGCGCCGTACTGGCCGCTGAAGCTGGGCGCGGTCAGGTCGACGCTGCCTTGCATGGGCACGATCACGCCCCAGGCAGCGGCCGAGTTCCAGATGCCCATGCCGTTGTCCGAGATGCGAAAGGTCTTGTCGTCGGCCCGGAACACACAGGGCTCGTTGAGGTCCCACCTGATCTCGGATGCGGCGCCGTTGTCCAGTCGGATCAACTGCGCGATGTCGCCCGGGTTCTGGCCCAGGCTCAGTTCGTGGCCTTGCGGTGGCCGGCCCGACAGGGCGTCGATCAGCCAGACCCGGGCGCCACGCGCTGCCGGACAGCCGGGCAGCGCCTGCAGCGAGCGGGCCACCAGGCCATCGAGCACCCTGCCGACTTCGCCTCCGACGGGTACGTTCACATCGATGATGATCGGATCGCCTCCGCCGATCGGGCCGCCGCCGTTGCCGAGCAGACCGCCACCACCGCCGACGAGCAGACCGCCGCCGACTGCGACCCTGCGGGCCAGCTCCGACAAAGCCTGGTCGGCCGACGCCAGCGTGGCCATGAGCGTGTCAATGGCGCGGTCCATGATCGAGCCTTGTGCTTCGGCAGTTGCGGTCTGCAACTGGCCCTTGAGCGGATCGAGGCCTTCAGGCAGTGGCGTGCCCACCGCGGCTGCGGCCTCCCGGGCCGCTTGCATGCCGACCGACAGACTGATTGGGCTGAGCAGGCGCAGGTAATTGGCGGGATCGGCGAAGGCAGTGGCCGGCTCGGCCCGGACCGCTTTTGCGACCACCAGGTCGCTCAGGGGCGTAATATGTGCGACCGATTGCGCCGGGGCTTCTTCCAGCGCCGAATGCAGCTCGATGCCGGTGACCGAATCGATGGCTCGCAGCAGGCATGGCCCCTGGGCGTCGGGCAGGTGGATGCGGTAGCTGCCATCGGTTTCGGTCTCTACCGAGCCGCCCCCCACCTGGCATCGCACCTCCACGGTTCCATGCACGATGGCTGCACCCGATGCGGCCACGCCCGTGATGGTGTAGCCTGAGCCGCCGCCACCGCCACCGCACGATGCCAGGGCGGCACTCAAGGTGAGGAGCAGAAAAAATGGCTTGACGTGCATGATCGTTACATAAAGTGCTTGGAGCGTCATCATAGTGAAGATGTAAAAGGATGTAATGCTTTAATATTGAATTTTTGTGAATTTATCGTCTTTTAATTTTTAAAATATCAACCGCCGAGTCCAAAGCGTCTTGTGTCGACCCGGGTCGCTTGCGCCGGCCGGGCACAATCTGAAACATGTCGACCCCTGCTCCAGCGGCGCCGGCGCGCTCGCCGATGTCGCCAGCCCAGAAAGCCCTGCACAAGCTGGGCCTGTCGCGCGACATCGATCTGGCCTTGCACCTGCCCCTGCGCTATGAGGACGAGACCCGGATCACGGCCTTGTCGCAGGCGCGTGAGGGCGATTGCATCCAGGTCGAGGCCCGGGTGGTGCGCAGCGAAATCAGTTTGCGCCCGAGGCGACAGCTCAAAGTGCAAGTCGACGATGGCAGCGACACCTGTGTGTTGCGCTTTCTCAATTTCTATCCCAGCCATCAAAAAGCGTTCAGCGAGGGCGCCTGGGTGCGTGTGCGCGGCGAAGTCCGAGGCGGCTTGCTTGGGCGCGAGATGGTCCATCCGAGCTTTCAAGCGGCGGGCGGGCCGCTGCCACAGGCTCTCACGCCGGTCTATCCGACCGTGGCGCAGTTGCCGCAGGCGTATTTGCGCAAGGCCGTGCTCGGCGGGCTGAGTCGGGCCGATCTGTCAGAGACCGTGCCCGCCCAGGCTTGGCCCGAAGGGCCGCAGCGGCACTGGTCCCTGCGCCAGTCTTTGGAGTTTTTGCACCAGCCCAAGCCTGAGGTCGACTTGGCGGTGCTGGAAGATCGCAGCCACCCGGCCTGGCAGCGCCTGAAGGCCGAGGAACTGCTGGCCCAGCAGTTGTCTCAATTGCAGGCCCGGCAGGCCCGCGATGCGATGCGCGCGCCGGTGCTGGTATCGCCGGGCCAGGGACCGATGGCCCGCTTGCATGAGCGCTTGCTCGAGTCGCTCCCCTTTGCTTTGACGCGTGCGCAGCAGCGTGTGCAGGTGCAGATCGCCGCAGACTTGCAGCGCGAGCAGCCCATGCATCGCTTGCTGCAGGGCGACGTTGGCTCGGGCAAGACGGTGGTCGCTGCTCTGGCGGCCTTGCGCTGCATCGAGGCGGGCTGGCAGTGCGCGTTGATGGCGCCCACCGAGATCCTGGCTGAGCAGCACTTTCGCAAACTGGTCGGCTGGCTTGAGCCGCTGGGGGTGCACACGGCGTGGCTGACGGGCAGCCAGCGGGCGAGCGAGCGGCGAGCCGCTCTGGCTGCGGCCGAGTCCGGGCAGGCTCACCTGGTGGTGGGCACCCATGCGGTGATTGAGGACAAGGTGCAGTTCAGCAAGCTGGGCCTGGTCGTCATCGACGAGCAACACCGATTTGGCGTGGCCCAGCGCCTGGCCCTGCGCCGCAAGACGACGCGCGATGAACACGGGCACGAGCTGGAGCCCCATTTGTTGATGATGTCGGCCACGCCAATTCCCCGCACGCTGGCCATGAGCTACTACGCCGACCTTGACGTGTCGACCATCGACGAGCTGCCGCCGGGGCGCAGCCCCATCGTGACCAAGGTGGTTCATGAGGCCCGGCGCGAGCAGATCGTCGAGCGCATTGCAGAGCAGGTTGGCCTGGGGCGGCAGGTGTACTGGGTTTGTCCCCTGATCGAAGAAAGCGAGGCGGTCGATCTTCGCAATGCCACCGAGACGCACGCCCAGTTGGAGGCGGCCCTGCCTGGTCACAAGGTGGGCCTGCTGCACTCTCGCCTGTCAGCGGCCGAGAAAAAAGCGGTGATGGCGGACTTTGCCGGCGCGCAGATGGCCGTTCTCGTGAGCACCACGGTGATTGAGGTGGGTGTGGACGTTCCCAATGCGTCTTTGATGGTCATCGAGCACGCCGAACGCTTTGGCCTGTCGCAGTTGCACCAGTTGCGCGGCCGGGTGGGGCGCGGCGCGGCTGCCTCGGCCTGCGTGCTGATGTACAGCACCGGTGACGCGCCGCGGCTGAGCCCGGCCGCGCGGGCTCGGCTGCAGGCCATGGCGCAGACCCAGGACGGTTTTGAGATCGCACGGCGCGATCTTGAGATTCGCGGTCCGGGCGAGTTCCTGGGAGCCCGCCAGTCGGGCGCGCCCTTGCTGCGTTTTGCCGATCTGACCACCGATGCGCCCTGGCTTGAGTGGGCCCGCACCTGGGCGCCCACGATGCTGGCGCGCCAGCCGCAGCTGGCCAGTCGCCATGTGCAGCGCTGGCTCGGAGGCAAGTCGGACTTTGTCAAGGCCTGAGCCGGGCGGGCTGTGCCACGCTCTTGACCGACAATGCCAGCATGACGCTGACCGAACTCAAGTACATCGTCGCCGTCGCGCGGGAAAAGCATTTCGGCAGGGCGGCCGATGCCTGCCATGTGTCGCAGCCGACCTTGAGCGTGGCCATCAAGAAGCTCGAGGAGGAGCTTGACGTCAAGCTGTTCGAGCGCAACGCCAGCGAGGTGGCCGTCACGCCCCTGGGCGAGGAGATCGTGCGCCAGGCCCAGGGGGTGCTCGAGCAGGCCGACGGCATCCGTGAGATCGCCAAGCGGGGCAAAGATCCGCTGGCCGGCCCGCTCACCCTGGGTGTGATCTACACCATCGGCCCCTACCTGTTGCCCGATCTGGTGCGGCAGGCGATTTCGCGCCACCGCCAAATGCCTTTGATATTGCAGGAGAACTTCACGGTCAAGCTGCTCGAGCAACTGCGCACCGGTGAGATTGACTGCGCGGTCCTGGCCGAGCCCATACCCGACACCAGTCTGGCCATTGCGCCGCTGTACGACGAGCCCTTCGTGGCGGCCGTCCCGAGCACCCATCCCTGGGCCCAGCGCAGCAGTGTGCGCGCCGAAGAGCTCAAGCACGAGACCATGCTGCTGCTGGGCAACGGCCACTGCTTTCGCGACCATGTGCTGGAGGTCTGCCCCGAGTTCGCGCGGTTTTCCAGCACCGCCGAAGGCATACGCAAGAGCTTTGAGGGCTCTTCTCTGGAGACCATCAAGCACATGGTGGCCGCCGGCATGGGCATCACCTTGCTGCCGCGCTTGAGCGTGCCGCAGGGGGCTTTGCAAGAGTCGCCGACCGGGCGTCGCAAGGCGGCCGGCGCGCAAGAGCCCACCTTCATCAAATACCTGCCCTTTGAGGGCCATGTGCCGAGCCGGCGCGTGGTGTTGGCCTGGCGGCGCAGCTTCACCCGCTACGAGGCCATCGCAGCGCTGCGCAACTGCATCTATGCCTGCGAGCTGCCGGGCGCAACCCGCCTGTCCTGAGGCGTGGCGCGGTGACCGGCATGTCTGACCCCGTGGAGCCGACCGAGCGGCCAGCGATGGCTCAGTTGCAGCTGTACCTGCAGCTCATCCGCTGGGACCGGCCGGCCGGCTGGCTCCTGCTGCTGTGGCCCACCTTGTCGGCGCTGTGGCTGGCCGCAGGCGGCTTTCCGGGCTGGCATTTGCTGCTGGTGTTCGTATTGGGCACGGTGCTCATGCGCAGCGCGGGCTGCTGCATCAACGATGTCGCCGACCGTGAGTTCGACCGCCATGTCAAGCGCACGGCCGGCCGGCCGGTCACCCGCGGTGCTGTCTCGGTCAAACAGGCCTTGGGCGTAGGCGCTGTGCTGGCCCTGGCCGCCTTCGCGCTGGTGTTGACCACGCGCGCCGCTGCGATCCTGTGGTCTTTTGCCGCCTTGGCCGTTGCCCTGGCCTACCCCTACGCCAAGCGCCATGTGTCTATGCCGCAGGCGGTGCTTGGCGTGGCGTTCAGCTTTGGCATTCCCATGGCGTATGCGGCAGTCCAGGGTCATGTGCCGCTGCAGGCCTGGCTGCTGCTGCTGGGCAATTTGTTCTGGGTGCTGGCCTACGACACCGAGTACGCCATGGTCGATCGCGACGACGACCTGCGTATCGGCATGAAGACCTCGGCCATCACGCTGGGGCGCCTGGATGTAGCGGCCATTGCCTTGTTTTACGCCGCCTACCTGCTGATCTGGGCCTGGGTGCTCGATGCGCCGGCCCGTCCGGTCTGGCTGTGGCTGGCCTTGGCCGTAGCGGCTGCGCAGGCGCTTTGGCATTTGTGGCTGATTCGCCGTCGCGAGCGCATGGCCTGCTTCCTGGCCTTTCGCATGAACCACTGGCTGGGCTTGACGGTTTTTGCGGGCGTGGCGCTGTCGGTTTGAGGGCCTGGCTGACCCCGTTACAGCCGTCCTTACAGCCGTCCTTACTGCCGCCCGAACTCCTGCCCCAGTTCCTGCGCTCTTGCGCGGGCCGACTCCATGGCAGCCATGAACTGCGCCTTCACGCCCGCCGCCTCTAGGGCGGTCAGCGCGGCATAGGTGGTGCCGCCCTTGGACGTCACCCGCTCGCGCAGCAGCGCCAGCGGCTCGGCCGAGTCCGCAGCCAGGGCTGAGGCCCCGGTGAAGGTGGCGACAGCCAGTTGACGGGCCTGCTCGGCGCTCAGCCCCATCTGAGTGCCGGCCTCGACCATCGCCTCCAGGAAATAAAACACATAGGCTGGCCCCGAGCCCGACAGCGCCGTCACCGCATCGAGCAGCCCTTCCTGCTCGAGCCAGACCCACTGCCCGGTGGTGGCCACGATGGCTTCAATCGCGCTCTTGTGCCGCGCCTCCACGGCGGGCCGCGCAAACAGGCCGGTGATGCCAAGCCCGATGAGGGCCGGCGTGTTGGGCATGGCCCGCAC
>JBILGP010000261.1:0-4022 GCA_044350985.1 Polaromonas sp.
GGGTCAGCAGTGTGGGTGTCTACACCCTTGTCTTGACCTCGCGCGCAGCACACGGCCAGCCACGACGGGCTCGTGCGGCTCGTGCTGCAGATCGCAAGGATGGGGTGAACGACATGAGGCTCATGCTATCGAAAAACCGGCGGGGTGTCTGCGGGCAAGATGGGCGGGACACGATTTTTGTTGATGCGAAGGCGCACGCCTCAAGCCAAGCGCGCGTCGTAGCGCCAAAGCCGCACCTTGTCTGCCTTGATGCGCTGGGCGTCTGGGTGCTGCGGGTTGATCAAGACGTTGCACTCTTCCGGCACGACCACCGAGGGCACCACCAGCAACGCAGATGCCGCGCCGGCCAGCCAGGCATCGCCCGCGTCGAGTGACGCCATGCCCTCAGGAATTGCGTTCCAGCCTACCGGCAAACTGTTTGGCTTGCGCTCAATGCGCTGGTCCCACACATCGTTGGGCACCTCGATGCGCACCAGAATCCGGTTCAAGGGCAGGCCCTCTGCATTGAGGTGAACGATGGTCTCAAGGCAGGCCAGCGCCCGGGTGGTCGACGTGTAGACCACCGGCCTGCCGGCGCGATTCCATCGGCCGCCCGAGAGTTCTGCGCCCCTGCCCGACAGATCTGTGGCCTGGTAGGTGCGTGTGTCTGTGGCAATTCGCCACAGCTCATGGCTCATGCGTAAGCCCCGCTGGCCATGCGAGCCAGCCACTGCGACACCATCGCCTGCCCCTCAGCCGTGTCCATCAAATGGGCAGGGCGCCGGCCGCCAAAAGCGGGCAATTCGCGCTCGAGCCACTGCGCCAGCCACTTGCCCGCATCAAAACCCTGGGGCTGGCCCGATTCGTCCACCATGGCCTGCACTTGGCCCACCAGGCGGGCCATGCCCACGACCCGAGCGCCCTCGTCGGCTGACAAGGGCCGGTTCGCGCTGGCCTTGCGATCGATGGTCGCCCGAGGCAGGCCCAGGGTTTTGAGCAGGGTCCCCTTGTCGATCGACATGCGCCTGGCCATGAGCTCCGGCCATGTTGCCGGCACGCCTTGCTTGATGAAGGCGATGCGCTCAAGTGGCTCGGCATTGAAGAGCTGAACGAAGCTCAGCGCCGGCTCGGTGCCCTTGAGCCCGCCGCTCTTGATCTGCGCCGCCACCTTGCGCCGCGGCCCTGCCGCAGCCCCGACCGGCACCTGCGCCTTGCGATGGTTGGGGGCGGTGAGTTTGCTGGGCGATGGCAGAGTGGGCATGATTGCTCCTTTGAGAAATCATTATCGCTCGTTTGAGTTGCGGGGTGATTTGGCCGATAGGGTTGTGCCTGCGCAAAATCGGCGGAACTCACTTGAAAACGCCCTGAACCGCCAGATGCTCACCGAGGCAAAGAAGTGGCGTTGCAGATCGTTGATGGTCTCGCCTAGCGCGCTGTCGTGACCGATGCCACAGCCGCTGGCCTCCCCCTCACCGCCGCTCCTGCAAGCTGTCCCGAATTTCGCGCAGCAGCAGCACGTCTTCTGGTGGTGCAGCGGGTGCGGCAGGCGCTGCGGGTGCGGGGGCCGATCTGAGGCGGTTGATCTGGCGGATCAGGATGAAGATCACGAAGGCCAGCAAGATGAAGTTGACCAGCACGGTCAAGAAGCTGCCGTAGGCCAGTACCGGCACGCCCGCCTTGCGCAGCGCCTCCAGGCTGCTGCCCACGCCGGCCGGCACGCTACCCAGCACGATGAAGAGGTTGGAAAAATCGACCCGCCCGAGCACGGCCGACAGCAGGGGCATGATGACGTCGCCCACCAGCGATTCGACGATCTTGCCGAAGGCCCCGCCGATGATCACCCCGATGGCCAGGTCGACCACATTGCCCTTGAGCGCAAACTGCTTGAATTCTTGAAGCACAGCTCCTCCTTGAGTAAAAAAACGGCCATAGGATTTCACCCCTCATTTGTGCTGCCCAACAGCCGCATGAGATGGCTGGGAGTCCTACACCCCAGTCTTTGCCTGCGCACCAGTATCGCCATCGTTTATACAAACGGACTGACGCAGACTGCCCTTAAGGACAGTCGGCATAAGTCCCCTTTGTCATTGCGAGCGAAGCGCGGCAATCCAAAAACGTCGATCAATCAGAGGCTTATGCATCGCCACGCCGCTGCGCGGTGACGGGGTTTTGCAGACCTTCCTTAAGGGTTGCGTCACGCCTCAAGTGGCGATGAGATTGGGCCAATGCGGCACATCTATCGAACTGCAACTGAGTGTCTGACTTTGTTGAGAGGAAAACTTTTCGAGTTGTAAACCTTCAACCTGCCTTTGATCGGATATCTTTATCCAGATGCGTCCCCGCATCGCTGCAGCCGTGGGGCGATCCCTGAGGTCTCGACTTCACAGATCCCAGAGCGGTCGGCCCTGCTGCTCGTCGTTGCTAAGCCCTGCAACCCGGGGCGGAGGGGTCAATTTCATCGTCTGTTGCGACCGCCAGGCCAAGGCGCTGACCGGGCAGGTGTGGGCTGCTTGCGCCTGGCGGTCGCGCAGCCGGGGCCTCAGCCCTTGGCCGC
Source organism: Polaromonas sp. (assembly GCA_044350985.1). GTDB lineage: Bacteria > Pseudomonadota > Gammaproteobacteria > Burkholderiales > Burkholderiaceae_C > Polaromonas. The sequence goes on from JBILGP010000261.1 coordinate 2,534, forward strand.
CTCAAGCAGGTCGCGGGTGTGCTGGGCCACCCGGCGCGCGGCCTGGGCGTAGTCGTCGCCGCTGGAGGCGTAAAGAATGGCGCGTGAGGAGTTGACGATGATCGGCCCGGCGCTGCTGCCGTCGCCCTGGCCGCGCCAGCCGGCCTTGACGGTGGCTGCCGCATCGCCGCCCTGCGCGCCCACGCCCGGAATGAGCAGGGGCACGGTGGGCGCGATCTGGCGCACGCGCTCGATCTCGGCCGGGTAGGTGGCGCCCACCACCAGGCCGAGCTGGCCGTTGAGGTTCCAGGGGCCTTGGGCTAGGCGCGCCACATGTTCGTAGAGCAGCGGCTGGCCCTCCACCGAGGCCAGACGCTGGTTTTGCAGATCGTCGCCGCCGGGGTTGGAGGTGCGGCACAGCAAGAAGGCCCCCTTGCCCTCGTACTTGAGGTAGGGCGCCACCGAGTCCCAGCCCATGAAGGGCGAGAGCGTGACCGCATCGGCGCCGTAGCGCTCGAAAGCCTCTTTGGCGTACTGCTCGGCGGTCGAGCCGATGTCGCCGCGCTTGGCATCGAGGATGATGGGCACTTGCGGCGCCACCCGGCGCATGTGCTCCATCAGCCGCTCGAGCTGGCCCTCGGCGCGGTGCGCAGCAAAGTAGGCAATCTGCGGCTTGAAGCTGCTCACCAGATCGGCCGTGGCATCCACGATGGCCGCACAAAAGTCGTAGATCTTGTGGGCGTCGCCCTTGAGGCCCGCCGGGAACTTGCCCGGCTCCGGGTCCAGGCCCACGCAGAGCATGGACCGATTGGCACGCTCGGCAACAGCGAGCTTGGCTGAAAAATTCATGGGCAGATTGTAGGCAGCACCCACGGCGCATCCTGCCCGCTCAGGGTCCAGAGCCTGCTTGCCATCTCGGAAGGCGCCAGTCCCACACCAGCGCCGCCACGCGCAGCCCGGTGGCAACGGCTGCTGCGCCCAGCAGCGTCAGCCAGGGCGGCAAGGCCAAGCTCTGCAGGCCCACCAGAGTCCACCCGCCGACGAAGGCACAAATCGCGTAAGGCCGGTGGTCGCTGAAGACGCGCGGAATCTCGTTGCAGACGATGTCGCGCAGCACGCCGCCGAAAACGGCGGTCACCACGCCCAGGATGACCGCGATGATGGCAGGCATCTGTGCATCGAGCGCGATTTGTGCGCCCCCTGCCGTGAACAAGCCAAGCCCCAGTGCATCGGGCCATTGCATCGCCCGCTCGGTCGGCTCCAGATGCCGAGCCCGCATGAAGACCATGGCCCCAATGCACAGCGCCAGCAGCACCCACACCCAGATGGCATGCTGCATCCAAAAGAGCGGTCGCCGATCGAGCAGGACATCGCGGATGGTTCCCCCACCAAAGGCCGCCAAGCCGGCGACCACGCAAATACCGACGGCATCGAGTTTCTTGCGCGCGCCTTCAATCACGCCGGACAAGGCAAACGACAAAGTGGCGACCACTTCAATGGCCACTTGGGT
>JBILGP010000481.1:0-2557 GCA_044350985.1 Polaromonas sp.
GGCCGATTGTCGCCTGGGGCGGCGCTTGCCTGGTGACACAACGATGTCTATCGGAGCCCGGTGCTTTGAGGTCAGTACTTCTCAGCCAGCAGCCCCATCCCCGGCAGCGCGTCCTTGATGCCCAGGCGGCGCAGGGCCAGCCAGTAGGTGGCGACGTTGACGCCGATCAGGGGTTTGCCCAGGCGGCCTTGCTCATTACCAGGTCGGCACAACAATCTGATGGGGGCTTCCTGGACCAGGAGGGGCTGCGGTGAATTTTGCAGGGCCAACTATATAAACTTCTTTTCATGAGCCTTCTGCCTACTCTACCAACCGCGCAAGTAGCAGATCTTCATGCTATCGAACTTACCACTGAGCATGAAGAGCTGTTGCAAAAATTCTTTGAGCAAAATCCCCAATACTTCCTGAAGGTACTTGGTGAACCAGTGAGTTCGAATGCGGCCCATGGAGAAATTCATGCGGCTCCACCTTCTGGATGGCCCTACACCAAACGGCACATGATTGGCTATTTGGATCAAGTCAACAGCATTGCTGCAATCGCCAACGTCGTTCAAGACCTGCTGGCACCAAACGTATGGCATGTAGGCTTGTTCATCGTGGATGCCGCTCGCCAAGGAACCGGGGATGCACAAGCTATCTTTCGAGGACTTGAGACTTGGGCCCAAACGCATGGCGCGCAGTGGTTGCGACTGGGTGTCGTTTCAGGAAACCCAAGAGCAGAGTCTTTTTGGGAGTCGATGGGATTCGTTGAAACCAGAACACGCCGGGGCGTTGAAATGGGTAAAAGACTAAACACCATACGAGTGATGTTCAAACCACTTTGCGCAGGAACAGTGGCGCAGTATTTGGCAATGGTTGAGCGAGATCGTCCGGAAAAAATCGAACGCCTGTCCTGAATCTGTGTGTGAGGCACAACGCGTCAACAAGGTGTATGTGCGCCGAGCAAGACGAAGTTGACGTGCGCATGAAAAGCGTCTGCTCAAACGCTTGGGCTTGAAGGGGCTGCAGTGAATCTTGCAGGGCCGACGCCACAAGGGGCGCAGGCAGGGTTTGGGGATGTGGGAGGCATTCATATATGCCGTGCCCTCGCAGCGCCTCAGTATTTCTCAGCCAGCAGCCCCATCCCCGGCAGCGCGTCCTTGATGCCCAGGCGGCGCAGGGCCAGCCAGTAGGTGGCGACGTTGACGCCGATCAGGGGTTTGCCCAGGCGGTGTTCGATCGCCGGTGTCAGGGCCGAGACGGGCAGGTTGGTGCCCACGTGAATCAGGGCGTCGGCCTTGGGGTGGTTGGCCGCGTCAAACCCCTGCATGATTTGATCGGCGGTAAAGCGCGCCACCGCCGTGGGGCCGGTGGACTTCAGGCCGTGGGTGGCCACCACCTCGTAGCCGCAAGCGGTGAAGAAGGCGGCGATCATTTCGTCGGCCGGTGGCCAGTAGGGCGTGAGGATGGCGATGCGTTTGGGCTTGCCAATGGCCTCCAGGCCAGCGAGCACCGCGCGCGAGGGTGTGATGAAGGGAATGCCGCTGAGCTTTTCGAGCCGCTGCTCTTCGGCCAGCGCCTGGGCGCCGTCGCCGCGAAACGAATGGATCGAGTGGCCATGCGCCACCACATGGGGCTCGCACAGCAGCACCAGCTCCAGCGCCTCTTCGAGCTCGCCTTTTTCGGTTTCCAGCGCACGCTTGTAGGCGGCCTGGTCGTCGTAGGGCCGCGGCGGCAGGCGCATGCGGGTGACGTGGTTGGTCACGCCGGCCGGGCGCATGGCTTCCATCTCGGGCTGCACGATGGTGTTGGTGGCCGGCACCACCACCGCCACTTTGGCGCGCGTGGCCAGGCTGTCGTGGCTCGGTGTGCGGGTCTGGATGGACATGGGGCTCTCCTGCTCGTTGGGTGTCGCGGCTCAGGTGATCGCGTTGGCGCGCGCGATGCTGTTGATCATGGACGACATCAGCAGGTAGGCGCGCGCCTTGACCGGATCGGCCACCGTCTGGCGCAGCTCTTCAAAGCGCGCCAAGCGGGTGGGCAGGTCTTTTTCTTCCAGGTTCTTCTTGTTCTTGACCGACAGGGTCTGCACATACTCCATGGCCACCGTGTGCCTCTGGCGGTGGTACAGGTCGAGCAGGTCGGCGCTGGCGCTGCCTTGCATGACGCGGGCGAGTTTTTCACCGAGGTTGACCGCGTCGTGGATGCCGCTGTTGAGCCCGAAGCCGCCCAGGGGGTTGTTGACGTGCGCCGAGTCGCCGGCCAGCAGCACGCGGCCCACCCGAAACTGCTGGGCCACGCGCTGGTGCACGCGGTAGACGCTTTGGTGCACGATGGGGTAGGTCTCTTGTGCAGACGCGCCGATGATGCGGTTGATGGTACGGTGGGCAAAGGCCGGCGCCAGCACCTCTTCGTCGCTCAGATCGTCATGCACGGGCGTGGTCATGCGCCACAGGCCGGGCGGGCCGGCGTCGGGCATGCGAAAAAAGGCCAGCCATTGTTCGGGGTCGCTGATGTAGGCGTTGTCGGCATAGCCCAGCGGCTCGAAGTCAAACGAGGTGCTGACCACGGTGTAGCG
>JBILGP010000085.1:0-6583 GCA_044350985.1 Polaromonas sp.
AGGGCCTGCAGACCCTGAGCGATACTTTGCCTACTCGGCTGGCCGCAGTGGCTCGCTGAGTCCGTGTAACTCAGCCTGTCCGGGCTGTGGACTTACACCACGCGTTGGGACATTACCTCGCTGTGCATTCGCCCAACGCATTCGCTGCGCTCTGCGTAGTGCTCTGCACATCTTTTATCTAAGCAATGGCTGTGTGTGGAAGAAAGCCGAACATCACGCAGTGATGTGAGGTGCAGTTGGGCTCATTTAGATTAGATTGGACGCACGACGGCTATAGCACCGGAAAAACCATCTGTGCTACAGCCGCCGTGTCGTGTGGTCTCATTTGAGTTGAGTCGTTCCACACGCTCGTAGCAGAGTGCCAGGGGAGACTGATGTATTGAAACTCCCAGCTGCTGTATGGCAGCCACTCTGCGGCATCCCCTGTGGGTCACATGCTGCTACGACAACATGTGCAGAGCGGGGTCATTAGCCGTCATATTTCAACCCGCGTTTTTGCCATTTGATAGACGAGCGACTTACTCGTGGTCTTGCTGCCTTAATGTGCCGCTTTGCGTAACTTCGCTGACTTGCGCTGCGCCTGCTTGGCGATGTTCATGACCTTGAAGCACTGCCCTTGCGTTATCTTCTGGCGCGTGGGGGCACTGCGGGTGGCCTTGAGAAAGTGGTTCAGCGTCTGGGCCTGGTTTTGCTCCAGCAATCGTCCAAAGTCCTTGAGTGTGGCTGTAGCCAGCTTAGTGGCTTGGAACAGCTCTGCGGTGCCCGCGTAGATGTGGGCTACCTTGATGCCGTTTTGTGAGAACCACTGGTCAGTTTGTTTGCGCTGCTGCGCATCGCGGAAGTTCATACAGTTATTTAGCCAGCCAAATAAATACATGCAGAAAAAGCGAAAGAATTTGGCCAAATGAAAGTCACCGAAGTCACCTCTAAGCCCCCCACACCCGAACAGCAGCGCATCAATGCCCTGAAAACGGCCAAGGACCGTGCGGCAGATGCGCTGGCTGCCGAGCGACAGCGCCAGAAGCTCGCGCGAGCGCAAAAGGCCACGGTAGCAGCTCGCACGGCCACTGTGTCATCGGCAACTGCTGGCTAGCGACGAGCGCGGTGTCGTGTTTCACGACATTACAGCGAATGTCCCGCCAAAGTGGCGGGTTTCAGGTCGACTAATCCTGTGGGTCGAAAACACAATGACCTGTGCTCACTCAAATTAATGAAAGGACGAGCACATGGCTACCCTCGCAAATCTCAAGCTCAGTGGAGCTGTAAAGCCCAGTCACGTTCCTGCTGTGCAACTGCGCCGTAATAAATTGGCTCGGCGCATTTGGGAACAGATTGAACTGGCTCGAGCACAACAGGCAGGCACCACATTCGCACCCACAAAGCTGCGCTCCGTGGTAGACAGGGACACAGGCGTTCGTCGACAGGTTGAAACGCACAAGCGTGTAAAGCCCTGGTGGTTCACCGCAGACAACGGCAAGCTGGCAGTGTCAGTGCGCTACGGCACACGGGTGCTGGAGTTGGCCAAGGGCAAGTGGGCTGTGGAGGTGGCCGCCGAAAAAGAACTGTTGCCTGTGCTCGAGGTGCTCAAGGCAGCAGTGCTGGACGGTGAACTCGATGCGGCCATCGAGACTGCGTCCAACAAATTGCGCAGCGCTTTTGGCAAGTGACAGCATCGTTGGGCATGGCGGCTGCCATGCTCCACTGCTGAAAAAATTTTCATAGCGAGCACGCCTATGCTAGTTTTCGCACACCCCAGTCTTGCCCTGCTGCGAGTGCTTGAAAAACAAGAGTTCCACGGGTGGGGGAAGAGTCTGAAAATCCTTGTGTCGGTGGTTCGATTCCGCCCCAGGCCACCAATTTGGCACCGCAGCGTCGCAAGGCTCTGCGGTGTTTCCGTTTCTGGGCTCGGCTGAGCCATGCGACCAACGCAGTTGTCGCGTCCGCTGACCCACCAGGAGCCGTCCCGTCACACCAGGAACACCCGGTGATCGATCAGGGTGGCCAAGTCATCGTTGATGCCCACCGGGTTGATCAACACCACCTCCAAATCGGGCGCAATGAAGTTGCCAGTGCGGCAGACCTCCTTGATCGGGATGCCGGCCTCGGCCTGCCTCAGAAAGCCAATGATCTGCTCATCGGTAAATTTGCTCTTCTTCATGTCCGTCATTCTCCTGGTCGATGACCCTGACCCAGAAAACCTAACCGTTGAGAAGTAGAAAATCCGGCATGATTTTTCACCCTATGGAACAAGGGGCATGTCGTGAAGAAGAGCAGGTTTACGGAGGAGCAAATTGCATTTGCCCTCAAGCAAGCGGAACTGGGTACGAAGGTCGATGAGATCTGCCGCAAGATGGGCATCAGCGATGCGACTTTCTACAAGTGGCGTCAAAAGTACGGTGGACTCGGACCGTCTGAGCTACGACGACTCAGGCAGCTTGAGGAAGAGAACAATAAGCTCAAGCGCTTGGTCGCCGATCTGAGCCTAGACAAGGCGATGTTGCAGGACGTCTTTTCAAAAAAGCTCTAACGCCTTCGCGCAAGCGCGAGCTGGCCACCGATTTAATGGAGCGATTCGGAGCCAGTATGCGCAAGGCGTGCGCAGTCATTCAATTGAGCCGGGTGGTCTACTTGTACCGGTCTGTTGCGCGCGACAGCACTAGTCTGGTCATGCGAATGAAGGAAATCACGCGGACTCGATTGCATTACGGCTACAGGAGAGTGCATGTGATGCTCAGGCGCGAGGGCTTCAAGGACAACCACAAACGGGTCTATCGGCTCTACCGGCAGGAAGGTATGTCGCTGCGCCACAAACGGCCCAGGCGAAGCAAGGCCTCGCAGCAACGCCAACCAGTGATAGCAGTTCAGCGGGTCAATCAGGTATGGAGCATGGACTTTGTGGCCGACAACTTGTTCGATGGCCGCAAGCTGCGCATGCTGACGGTAGTCGATTGCTACTCCCGCGAGAGTCTGGCCATCCACGTTGGCCAAAGCCTCAAAGGCGAAGATGTGGTGCAGGTACTCAACGGCATCGCTGCCCAAAGGGGCAGGCCACAGGTCATCAAGTCTGATAACGGCAGTGAATTTATCGGCAAGGCGATGGACAAGTGGGCCTACGAGCACCGCGTTGCGCTCGATTTCAGCAGGCCGGGAAGGCCCACAGACAACGCCATGGTTGAGAGCTTTAACGGGCGTCTGCGTCAGGAGTGTTTGAACGAACATTGGTTCATGAGCTTGGCCGATGCCAGAACCAAGATTGAAGCCTGGCGCAGGCATTACAACGAGAGTCGGCCCCACAGTGCGCTAGACTGGAAGACGCCTTTGGAGTTCGCTCGATGCAGCGGGCCTCGGCCCGCTGCATCGGCTGATAAGGAGCCGGAAAATCCTACTTTCGAACGGTAAGGAATTGGGGTCAGGGTCATCGACGGACTTCACGAACTTTATGTTGGTACGGCTGGTGGGGGGCAGGTCACAGCGGCCACCACCCCGCCGACGGCGCCCAGACTGCCCACGCCGGAGGCCGCTGCCTTGACGGTGAGGGTGGTGGCTGCCGGGGCCAGGGCCACGTCGGACTCGGGAGGCTCCAGCACGGCGCCGCTGGGGCCATCGGCCATAGAGCCCAAGGGCACCGCATCCGTGCTGGCCTCGGCCGTCTCGGCCTGGGCGAACAGGGAGCGAGCGGGTACTTCTTCGTCAGAAAACCCGATGGTGTAGTCGTTGTCCAGGGTGGCGCGCAAAGCCCCGTCCTTGATCAGGATCTTGCGGCCGTCGGCAAAGACCAGCACGAAGTCGGTGTCGACGATCAGGACCTTGATCAGCGCCGCTCGCTTGTAGCGGACCCTGACTGCGGCATCGGCCGGCAATTCGTTTCTGGGCGGCTGACCGGAGCCAGGTGGCGCTGTGCCTTCTTCAGCGGCGACAGGAACAGGCGGGGCGGGTCGATCTGCCGGGGGTGTGGAGTCAGGCATGGTCGTGTACTCGCATCAAGAGGTTGGCAACAGGCAAATCACTTCAGGCAAGGCCGCTTGCAGCGGCGTCACGGCCTCTCATGGTCAGTGCGCGAAAGGCTCGCGCCGCGACGGCGATGGAACAAGCCCTCAAGCACCTGGGACTGCCGATCGATCGACTTGGCCAGCAGCCCCAGTGCCTCGTCCTGGCGCTCATGGGCCAGGTCTTCGTCGTCCCATTGGTCAGAGCCACTGAAGGGCCACCACCACGATCCTTTCGGTTTGGTCTTTGGGGCCGACCGGCGCACCAGTGCTTCCTGGTTTTCAATGTGCAGCTTGAGCATGCTGGCCGAGCGCTCGGTCAGGCCGCTCAGTTGTGTCACGGCCTGTGAGAGCTCGCTCACCTGCTGGGTGCGGTCGGCGTGGGTGCGCTCGAGCGAGCCGATCACGTCATTGCGCAGGAAGGCCTGGTCGTTGTTGACGCGATCGACCAGGCTGGCAATGGTTTCGCTCAGGCGCTGCTCCTGCTCGATCAGCCGGTTCGACAGCGCCTCGGTGCTCTGTCCATGGGCGCTGAGCAGGGCCGCGATCTGCTCACCGGCCTGCCGCTGGTTGGCCAGGGCTTCGCTGTTGGCCAGGCGATTGGCCTCCAGCGCCTCGCCCTGGGCGTGAAGCAGGGTGGCAAGCTGCTCAGCCACCCGCTGATGGTTGGCCAGCAGTTGGCCGCTGGCGGTGCGGCTGGCCTCGAGCGTTTGCCCGATGAAGTGGTTCAAATGCGCTTCGTTGGCCTCGAGCCATTTCTGCATGCGGGCATCGCGCTGGGCCTGGCTCTCGAGCATCTGGACCATCAAGTTTTGAAGCGCCTCGATGGGACCGGGCCCTGAGCGCCCCGGCTGAGCCTCGGGGGACGGGGGGAAAACCGCCTCCAGGGTGCGCGCGGCCGAATGCAGTTGTTTGACAACCGCGTTGCCCGCTCTGGAGACAGACAGCACGCACAGACCGACCACCAAGGAGCCGAGCAGGCCGTACAGCGAGGACACAAAAGCCGTGCCCATTCCTTTCATGGGGTCCTGCAGTTTTTGCACCATGTTGGCAAAGACCGCCGTTGGATTGATGTCGGCGTTGCCGGTGCCAGCCAGCGAGCCGAACACCGCACCGAGGTCCTCCAGGGTGCCGAGCAGGCCTACAAACGTACCCACCAGCCCCAGACCGATGAGTGAGCCGACCATGTAGTTGGCGTAAGCAAGCCGATCGGCCAAGGTCGATGAGGCCGCTGCCACCTCCAGCTCAAAGCGGGCTTGGGCTTGCGATGGTGCGCCTGGGCTCAGCAGTGAGGCCAAAGCGGTGGCAACGATGGGCTGGCCAGTGGCGCGGTCGGCCGGTCCGGGATCGGGAATGCGGCCCCTGATGACGCGTTTTTGCCAACGCCAGACATAGCGCGTCTCACTCTGGTACTGCAACAGCGCCACAGCGCACATGAGCAGGCCCAGAAAGTAGGCACCCAGGATCACATAGACCAGGATCGGGTGAGACGATGAGGCGATCGATCGGTAAATCGCGTCTGAAAACAACGTAACCGCCGACCCGGTGATGGCCAGCGGCGGCACAAACGCCACGAACCACTGACCCCATGCGGACGGTGGGTTGGGCAGGCTCACAGGCGCGGGATCAAAACGCTGTTCGGGTGCTTGGTTCATGGCGGGTGCTTCCTAAAATTTGTGACTGGTCTTTGCTCAGGGCACAGGCAATATGAAAATCAGACGGTGCAGTTGCTCGTCACCACTGACCTGCTCGGGCAGCGGGCGCAGCTCCAGCTCGATCCGTTCCCGGGCATAGCCTTGTGAGATGAGCTGTTCGCGCACCGACTGCACGCGGGCAAACACCTCTCGGCGCACCCGGGCGTTGGACAGATCGACAAAGCCCACCAGGCGCCACTTGAGCGATGGGCTGGCATTGGTCATGCCCTCGGGCAAGGCACGCCCTGAGGGCCAAAGGGATTCGCCAGGAGAAAACTCCCAGACCGCTTGCGGGCGGCCGCCGGCCACGCGCGTCAATACCTCGCGTGAATTGACGGGTGCTGGGGCGCGCTCGGCGGCCGACGCCACCCTGAAGTCCACGAGCTGCTCGCTCGGTGCGGGCGCACGGCTTTTTTGCAAGGTCGCCAGGCGCGCGCGCTCCTGCTCGAGCCGCTCCTGCGTCTCGCGCAGCCGCTGCTCCATCTCGGCGAGCTGACGCTGCCTTTCGGCAACAGCAGCTTGGCGACGGGCAGCCGTCGCCACCTCAGCGGCAATGACCGCAGGCGCGATGGCAGGTGCAGGCGGCGGCGCAGGAGCGGGCGCGGGTGCGGGAGGTGGCGCGGGTGTGGGTGCGGGTGCTGGAGCAGGAGCAGGAGCGGGTACTGGAGCGGGGGGTGGCGCAGGAGCGGGCGCAGGTACGGGCGCAGGAAGTGGTGCAGGAGCGGGCGCTTTGGCGGGAGCAAGGGCCACGTCAAGAGCAGGTATTGGTTCAGGTGCGGGTGCAGGTGAAGGTTTGTCGACGGCCGCTTGGCTTGGCGCGGTCGATTTCACCGATTGGGCGGACAACAGCGCCGCTTGCTGACGGCGATCGAGTTCGCGTTGGTTGGCCAAGATGGCTGCGAT
>JBILGP010000086.1:0-6578 GCA_044350985.1 Polaromonas sp.
ATCGTCGTTCTCTTGCTCATGGTTAAGTCTCCTCTTGGGTGGTGAAAGGCTGACGCGAAAAAATCCGGCCCTCAATGGGCCGGAGCGCGGCGCCAGCTCGCGCTGTATCTCTTGTGGGCTTGGCGCAGGTGCTTTTGCATGGCCTTGCGCGCCCCCGGGCTGTCGCCCGCCTCTATGGCCTGCATCACGAGCGCATGTTCTTCGATCGCGGCCAGCCAGGAGTCGGGGTTTTCAAAGTGATTGCCCAGGCGCTCGAACAGTGCGCCATTGCGCGCCTGCCAGAGCCGACGGACGGTGTCGAGCAGCACGCTGTTGCCGCAGGCGCTGGCGATGGCCTCGTGGAAGGCTTCGTCGCCCCAGCGCGGCACCTGACCAGCTGCCACCTCTTGTTTCATTTGCTGCCAGGCGGCGCGGATCGCCTTGCGATCGGCTTTGCTCGCGTGGCGGGCGGCCAGCGCAGCCACCTCAGCCTCAATTACCAGGCGCGCGCTCATGACCTCCAGCGGACCCCAGTCGGCCGGTGTGTTGGAGCTCGGGCTCGGCGGCGGCTGACTCTCGCTGGGCTGGCGCACATAGATGCCCGAGCCGGTGCGCACCTCGATCACGCCCTCGACCTCCAGTGCGATAAGCGCCTCGCGCACCGAGGGCCGGCTCACACCGAGCTGGCTGGCCAGTTCGCGCTCGGCGGGCAAGCGCGTGCCCACTGAGAACTCACCGCTGGCCATGAGCTGGCGCAACTGCTCGGCAATCTGCCGGTACAGGCGCTGGGGCTCGATCGCTTGAATGGGCATGGTGCTCAGGGATTACGCGGATTGGACAAGTGGTCTGACCAATTTATGATCGCATCGATCGCGCCTGCCGCTATCAGGTTCTACCCTAATCCGTGCGCCGCTCGGGTGCGCCGGACCCTTCCAAGCAAGGAATTGATCATGCGTCTGACCTTCGCCAATGCCGCGCGCCGTAGTTGCTGCGCATTTCTTGCGGTCCTGTTGTGCGCGCTGCCGGTCGCGGCGCAGTCCTGGCCAGCCAAGCCGGTGCGCGTGATCGTGCCCTTCCCGCCGGGCGGGGCCTCCGATGCGCTGGCTCGCATGGTGGCTCAAAAAATGGGTGAGCAACTCAGCCAGAGCTTTGTGGTCGAGAACCGGCCGGGCGCAGCCAGCACCATCGGCATTGCCGAAGCCGCCAAGGCGCCCGCTGACGGCTACACCTTGCTGCTGGCCGCTGCGCCCTTTGTGATCACGCAGTATGTCTACCCCAAGCTGTCCTACGATGTGCGCAAAGATTTTGTGCCGCTGGGCTTGCTGCAGACCACGCCGACCTTGTTGGTGGTCAACCCCGCTCTGGGTGTGGCCAGCGTGACCGATTTCCTTAAGCTCGCCCGCGCCAAGCCCGGCCAGGTCTCCTACGCCACACCGGGCTCGGGCAGTTTGCCTCACCTGATTGGCGAGTTGCTCAAAATGCAGGCCGGCGTCGATTTGCTGCATGTGCCTTATAAGGGCGGTGGCCCTGCTCTGGCCGACCTCCTGGCTGGGCACGCGAACAGTGCTTTTCTCTCGCCCATTGAGGTCAATGCCCACATCAAGAGCGGCAAGCTGATTGCGCTGGCAGCGACATCGGCCCGGCGCACGCCGTCTCTGGCAAGCCTGCCCACGCTGGCAGAGTCTGGCGTGAGCGATTTTGAATCGCTGGCCTGGTTTGGTTTTGTCGCGCGCGCCGGAACACCCGCCGACGTGATGGCCAAGCTGTCCGAGCATCTGCAGCGTGCGGTGAACCATCCCGAGGTCAAGGGCAAGATCGCACAAAGCGGCGATGTGCCGGCTGCCACGGTACAAGAGTTTGCCGACCTGCTCGCGCGCGAGCATCCGCGCTGGGAGCGCACGGTCAAGAGCGCCAACATCAAGCCCGAGTAAGCCCATGGCTACCGCCAGCCGTCCCAACATCCTCTGGTATTGCGCCGACCAGCAGCGATGGGACACGATCCATGCTTTGGGCAACCCCCACATCCGCACGCATGCCCTCGATGCGTTGGTCGCAGGTGGTGTGGCGTTTGAGCGGGCCTACACCCAAAGCCCCATCTGCACGCCTGCTCGCGCCACCTTTCTGACCGGGCGTTATCCGGCCTCGCACCATGTTTACCGCAACGGCAACGCCTATTTCCCCGCGCACGAAAAACTGGTGACCAAGCGCCTGGCCGAGGCGGGCTATGACTGCGCCCTGGTGGGCAAATTGCACCTGGCCGCGGCCAAGCATTTTGAGGTGCGCACCGATGACGGCTACCGGGTGTTTCTCTGGAGCCACCACCCGACGCCCGACCAGGCCTACGGTCACGACTACGAAAACTGGCTCAAGCACGAAAAGGGCGTCGATCCGGTCGAGCTGTACGCCCATGTCAACTATTTCTGCGGCCCGGGTGTGCCCGCGCAGTACCACCAGACCACCTGGTGCTCGGAGATGGCCATGCGCTTCATCACCGAGCGGCGCGATCGGCCCTGGATGATCAGCGTCAATCCTTTTGATCCTCACGGCCCCTTCGATGCACCGCCGGAGTACCTCAGCCGTTACCGCGCGGCCGACATGCCCCTGCCGCGTTTTCGCGAGTCAGACCTCGAGCGCCAGCGCCAGTTTCTGGCCATCGACCAGCAGACCAAGCACGCCGAGGACCCGCGCGTGCGCAAACACATCGTCCCGGTCAGTGCCGACGGCCACGATGCGATTGCATCGGCCCACAACGACTACGACGCGCTGGAGGTCAAGGCCAACTACTACGCCATGATCGAGCAGATCGATGAGCAGTTTGCGCGCATCATGCAGACCTTGCGCGACACCGGTCAGCTCGAAAACACCCTCGTCATCTACATGAGCGACCACGGCGAGCTGCTCGGCGACCACGGCCTCATTCTCAAGGGCTGCCGCTTTTTCGACGGGCTGGTGCGGGTGCCCCTGATCATGTCCTGGCCTGGCCAGTTTGTGCAGGGCCTGCGCAGCGCAGCCCTGGTCGAGACGATTGATGTGGCGCCCACCCTGATGGACGCCTGCGGCCTGGGTGTGCCCGAATCGATGCAGGGCAAGTCCCTCTTGCCCTTGCTGCGCGGCCAGGCCGATCCGCAGTTTCACAAGCCGGTCGTGCGATCGGAGTACCGCGATGCCATGGGTGGCCACCGCGACCACAGCCAGGCGTCGATGGTGTTTGACGGCCGCTACAAGAGTGTGTTCTATCACGGCCACGATCTGGCCGAGTTGTTCGACCACGAAAACGACCCGAATGAATTTGACAACCTCTGGTTGCAACCGGGCCATGAGGCGCTCAAGCTGGCCCAGATGCGCCTGCACATGCAGACCATGATGTCGACCATCGACCTGGGTCCGCCGCGTTTCGTCAACTACTAGGAGGCTGGCTGTCCATGAGCACCGCACCGAGTTCCAAGCCGACAAGCACCATCGTGGCGGCCCAGTTGCGTCAGGTCGATCTGCCGCCCAAGGTGGTGCGCACCGACGCCATTCAGTCGTTTGTGACGCAAGAGACCGTGCTGCTGACACTGCGCTGCAGCGATGGCATTGAAGGCACCGGTTACGCCTACACCATCGGCACCGGCGGCTCCTCGGTGGTGGCCTTGCTGCGCGACCATCTGGTACCCCGCCTGCTTGGGCGCGATCCGCTGTGCATCGAGGCCATCTGGAAAGACCTGTTTTTCCACACGCATGCCACCGCTGTGGGTGCGATCACCAGCCTGGCGCTGTGCTGTGTCGACACGGCCTTGTGGGACTGGCGTGCACGCAGCCAGGGCTTGCCTTTGTGGAAGCTACTGGGCGGTGCCCGCTCACGCGTGCCGCTCTACACCACCGAAGGCGGCTGGCTGCACCTGTCGCCGCAGGAGTTGGTCGAGCAGGCGCTGCAGGCCCGCGAGCAGGGCTTCAAGGGCGCCAAAATGAAAATCGGCCGGCCTCATGTCAGCGAGGATGTGGCGCGCCTGAGCGCGGTGCGCGATGCGGTGGGTCCGGGCTTTGACCTCATGACCGATGCCAACCAGGGGCTGAGCCGGCCCGAGGCCGTGCGACGGGCGCGTGCCTTCGATGGTCTGGACCTGGCCTGGATCGAAGAGCCGCTGCCCGCCGAGGATGTTGCGGGGCACCGCCAGCTGCGCCAGAGCACCCCGATCCCGGTGGCCGTCGGCGAGTCCATGTACCACCCCATGCAGTTTCGCGAGTACCTGGAGCAAGGCGCTTGCTCCATCGTGCAGCCCGATGTCGCCCGGATTGGCGGCATCACGCCCTGGATGAAGACCGCCCACCTGGCCGAAACCTTCGATGTGCCGGTGTGCCCGCATTTCCTGATGGAGCTGCATGTGAGCCTGTGCGCGGCCGTGCCCAACGCACCCTGGGTGGAATATATTCCGCAGCTCGACGACATCACGCTGACTGGGATGCAGGTGGCCGACGGCCATGCGATCCCGTCAGATGACCCCGGCCTGGGCATCGCCTGGGACTGGAAGGCGATTGCGGCCCGACAATGTGTTTTTATGGAGTTCAAAAAATGAAGCGACTTGAAGGCAAAACGGTATTGGTGACAGCCGCTGCGGCGGGAATCGGACGGGCCAGCGTGCTGGCCATGGCTGCTGAGGGTGCCAAGGTGTGGGCCACCGACGTCAACGGCAAGCTGCTGCAGGCGCTCGATGGCACGCCAGGGGTTCAGACTGCGGTGCTCGATGCGCTGGACAAGTCGGCCATTGCCGCACTGGCGGCCCGGGTGGGCGCGATCGATGTGCTGTTCAACTGCACCGGCTTCGTGCACAGCGACACCGCGCTGTCGGCCAAGGACGAAGACCTCGACTTTGCCTTCCGGCTCAATGTGCGCGCTCACCTGCACATGATCCAAGCCTTCCTGCCCGGCATGATTGCCAAGGGCGGCGGCAGCATCATCAATATGGCCAGCGTGGCCTCCAGCGTGCGCGGCATCGTCAACCGCTGCGTCTATGGCACGACCAAGGCGGCGGTGATCGGCCTGACCAAGAGCGTGGCGGCCGACTATGTGGGCCAAGGTGTGCGCTGCAATGCGATTTGCCCGGGCACGGTCGACACGCCCTCGCTGGCCGACCGCATCAATGCCCACGACGATCCGGTGGCCGCGCGCAAGGCGTTTGTGGCGCGCCAGCCCATGGGCCGCATTGCGCAGGCCGAGGAAATCGCGCCGATTTTGGTGTTCTTGGCCAGTGACGAGTCGCGTTTCGTCTCCGGCCAGGCTTATTCGATCGATGGAGGCATGACCATATGAACCAGCTCGATTTGCGTGACCGCCACGCCGTCATCACCGGCGGCGCTGCCGGTCTGGGCCTGGCCATTGCCCAGCGCATGATTGCCTCGGGTGCGACCGTCACCCTGTGGGACCGCGACCGCGCCGCTTTAGATGCCGCCTGCGCCCTGCTGGGCCCGCAATCGCGCGCGGTGCAGGTGGATGTGGCGCGTCACGACAGCGTGGTCGCTGCCGTGGCCCAGACGGTCCAGCCCATCCATGCGCTGGTCAACAGCGCCGGCATCACGGGGCCCAACACCACGCTGTGCAACTACCCGGTCGACGATTGGCAGCAGGTGATGCAGGTCAACGTCAACGGCACCTTCTATTGCTGCCGCGAGGTGGCGGCCCTGATGCAAAAGCAGGGCTGGGGGCGCATCGTCAACATCGCCTCGGTGGCGGGCAAGGACGGCAATCCCAATGCCAGCGCCTACAGTGCCAGCAAGGCGGCAGTGATCGGTCTGACCAAGTCGCTGGGCAAGGAGTTGGCGCAGACGGGCGTGCGCGTCAATTGCGTCACGCCCGCTGCGGTCAAGACCGCAATCTTTGACCAGATGACGCAGGCCCACATCGACTTCATGCTCTCCAAGATCCCGATGGGCCGCTTTGGCCTGCCCGAGGAGGTTGCAGCGCTGGTGAGTTGGCTGTGCACCGACGATTGTTCTTTTTCTACCGGTGCGGTGTTCGACCTCTCCGGTGGCCGTTCCACCTACTGATTCAACACCGAAAGGAAACCATGAAACTCGTACGTTATGGCCAAGCCGGCAAAGAAAAACCGGGTCTGATCGACGCCCAAGGTCGTCTGCGCGACCTCAGCGGCGTGATTGCCGACATCACGCCTGCGCAGCTGTCAGACAAGGCGCTGGCCAAGCTGGCCAAGCTCAAGACCGATACCCTGCCGCTGGTGCGCGGCACCAAGCGCATGGGCGCGCCGGTGGCCGGTGTCGGCAAGTTCGTGGCCATTGGTCTGAACTACGCCGACCATGCGGCCGAGTCGAATCTGCCCATTCCCAAAGAGCCCATCATCTTCTTCAAGGCCAACAGCTGCATCCAGGGTCCGGACGACGATGTGATGCTGCCCAAGGGCTCGAAAAAGAGCGACTGGGAGGTCGAGCTTGGCGTGGTCATCGGCACGCGCGCGCGCTATGTCTCGCAAAAGGACGCGCTCAACTACGTGGCCGGCTATTGCACCGTCAACGATGTGAGCGAGCGTGAGTACCAGATCGAGCGCGGCGGCACCTGGGACAAGGGCAAGGGCTGCGACACCTTCGGCCCGGTGGGCCCTTGGCTG
>JBILGP010000087.1:0-6562 GCA_044350985.1 Polaromonas sp.
ATCGCGATCGAGGCCGCCACCTGGGCCGACCTGCGCCAGTGCGCCCAGCAGGTGGGGATGAGCGAGGCCGACATCGCCACCTACACCCGCGAAGCCCGGTTTTGCTAGGGATTGCGAGTACCGCTCCAGCCAGTTAACGCAAGACCCTGCTCCCACATCTTCGTAGGATGTACCTGACAGACTGTTTGCCTGAGGGCCGATCCCGACCCTCAGGTGCGCTTGTTCCGCAACCCGCCACCTGGAGAGCCGCCATGTCCTTCCGCCTCACCGCAAAGCTTTTGTTGCGGTCCACCCTATTGCTCGCGCTCTTGTCACCCGCGGCGTACGCTGCTCCGACGGGCAAGATCACGATCGCGGTGCCCTCCGAGCCGGGCACGCTCGATCCGATGCGGTCCAACAACCGCTACAACCACACCTTCAACGCCAATATGTTCGAGGCGCTGTTCATCCGCGATTCGCGCGCAGAACTGGTGCCCGGTTTGGCGGAGTCGGTCAACATCTCCAGCGACGGCCTGACCTACACCTTCAAGCTGCGCCGCGGCGTGCGCTTTCACGATGGCTCGACGATGACGGCCGATGACGTCAAGTTCAGCATGGACCGCGCCACCAACCCGGCCACCAAGAACCCGATGGCCAGCTTCCTCAGAGCGATCGAGAGGGTGGACATTGCCAACCCAGACACGATCGTGGTCAAGCTCAAGGAGCGTGACGGCGCCTTCCTCAAGAAGCTGGCCTTTGCCGGCTGGGTGATTCCGCGCAAGTACTTTGAATCGGTGGGCGAAGAAGGCTTTGCCCGCAGGCCGGTTGGCTCGGGCCCTTTCAAATTCAAGTCGCGCTCGATCAACGAGTTCATCGAGCTCGAGGCCAATGAGCTGCACCGCTCCAACGTACCCAAGGTCAAGGACCTCGTCTATCGCACCATTCCCGAAGATGCGGTGCGCCTGGCCGAGCTGCAGACCGGCCGCGTGGACATCGCCACTGAAATGCCGCCGCCCCTGATGGAGCGGATCGAGGCGCTCAAGGACGTCAAGGCCGTGTCCCATCCGACTGGCGCGGTGTATTGGGTGGTCTTTAACGTCAAGGACGGCAAGGACAACCCGGTGACCAAGCTCAAGGTGCGTCAGGCACTGAACTACGGAATCGACAAGCAGGCCATCATCAAGGGCGTGCTCAGGGGGCAGGCCACCCAGGTGGCCGGCGCGCTGGTGCCCTCGATCACCCCGCCAGACCCGACGCTCAAGCCCTACCCCTATGACCCGGCCATGGCGCGCAAGCTGCTCGCCGAAGCGGGCTATCCCAACGGTCTGAAGGTCGAGATGTACGGCTCGGTCGGCCGCTACACCTTGGACAGGGACATTTCGCTGGCCATTGCCAACAGCTTGAAGGGGATTGGCGTCGATGTCGATCTCAAGCTGTGGGAGTCCTCCAAGTGGGTGGGCGACCTGGGCAAGAAATACTACCCCATGAGCTACCAGGAGTTTGGCAACACCATCTTTGATCCCGAGGGCCTGATGATCTTCGGCGTGCACACCAAAGCATTCTGGTCTTTCTACACCAACCCCCAGGTTGACAAGTTGATCGACGAGTCGATGGCGATCATCGACACCAAGCAGCGCAACGCCCACTTCCAGAAGATTGACCGGCTGCTGCACGAGGATGCCTCGCACATCTTCCTGTGGGAGAGCAAGATCGTGATGGGGGTCAAGGACAAGCTCAACTGGACCCCGGCCCCTGGCGACACCTGGTTCAAGTTCTGGGATGCTTCTTGGCAGAAATGACAGGTAGCGGGCATGGGCTGGGCGCCGACCAGGCCGTCGGCGCGCAAGGGTCGGCGCAGCCATGCTGAGCTATCTTTTGGGACGACTCTGGCACGCGCTGCTGTGCGTGCTGGGCGTCTCGGTCATTGTGTTTGCCATCACCAACCTGATCGGCGATCCTGTCAACCTGCTCTTGCCGCCTGAAGTCTCGGGCGCCGACCGCCAAGCGTATCGGGAGGCCCTCGGGCTGGACCGTGACCCCGTCACCCAGTACCTGATTTTTCTCTCCAAGGCGGTCCAAGGCGATCTGGGGGTCTCCTACCGCTTCAACGTCCCCGTTCTCGAGCTTGTGCTCAGCCGCTTTCCGGCCACGATCGAGCTGGCGCTGGCTGCGATCGTGTTCGCAGTGCTTGTGGGCATGAGCACGGGCATCGTTTCGGCGATCTGGCCCGGCACCCTTGTGGATCGGCTGGTGCAGGGCGTATCGCTCGTTGGCATGGCTGCGCCAACTTTTTGGGTCGGCATCATGCTGATCTTGCTGTTCTCGGTCCAACTGCAACTGCTGCCGACGGCCGGGCGCTCGGGCTGGTCCTCGCTGGTGCTGCCCGCGATCACCCTGGGCTGGTACTCAACGGCCGTGATCTCGCGCATGACCCGCTCGACCATGCTGGAGGTGCTGGACTCCGATTACATCCGCATGTCGGTGCTCAAGGGCACCCCGCGGCGCGTGATCATTTTCAAGCACAGCCTCAAGAATATCCTGACCACCATGGTCACCATCGTGTCCCTGCAGCTCGTGGTGCTGCTGGCCGGGGCTGTGATCACCGAGACGATTTTTGCGTGGCCGGGCATCGGCCGGCTGCTGATCCAGTCGGCCGGCAGCGGCGACTACCCGGTGGTGCAAGGCATCACCTTGCTGTGTTCCTTGCTGTTCGTGCTGATCGATTTCGTCACGGACCTGCTGTATTTCGCGATCGATCCCCGTATTCGGCACAACTTGTGAGCACTTCTGCACTGTCCAGTCGCGCGGTGCGCGCGCGTCGTTCGGCCATCCTTTTGTGGAGCGGCCTGCTTGTGGTGGGCCTGTTTGTGCTGGTGGGCATTTTTGCGCCCTGGCTGTCGCCCCACGATCCGGCGCAGCAAAACATCGGCAACACACTGATGCCGCCCTTTTGGGAGGCGGGCGGATCGATGGCGCACCCATTGGGCACAGCTTCTTTGGGACAGGACGTTCTGAGCGGCATCATTTATGGCGCGCGGGTGTCGCTGCTGGTCGCTGTCTGCGCGGTGTTCCTCTCCGGTGCCTTCGGCGTGACGGTGGGCCTGCTCGCAGGATTCCTGGGCGGCTGGATTGACAGCTTGCTCATGCGCCTGTGCGACATGCAACTGTCCATTCCCTTTATCTTGCTGGCCATCGCGCTGATCGGCGCGCTCGGCCCGAGCATGGGCAATGTGATTTTCGTGATCGCCATCACCAACTGGGTGTCCTACGCGCGCGTGGCGCGCGCCGAGACGCGCAGCCTGCGTGAGCGCGATTTCGTGAAGGCCGCGCGCATTTCGGGTACCGGCCTGGCCCGGCTGCTGGCGGTCCACATCTTCCCCAATGTGCTCAATTCAGTGGTGGTGCTGGCCACGCTGGACATCGGCAAGGTCATCATCTTCGAGTCCGGCCTGAGCTTTCTCGGCTTGGGCGTGCAGCCGCCCACCCCGTCGTGGGGTGCGATGCTCGCCGATGGCCGCAAGTACGTCAATATTGCTTGGTGGCTGTCGATGTTTCCGGGTTTGGCGATCATGGTCGTGGCCCTGGGCGTGAACTTCCTCGGCGACTGGGTGCGTGAGCGACTGGATCCGAAATTCCTGGAGTGAGCCTTTTGATGCAAAGTGAAGTCGTCCTGAAGGTCGAGGGACTGCAGACCCAGTTTGACACCCGCCGTGGCTTGGTGCGGGCGGTCGATGGGGTCGACTTCGAGCTGCGCCGTGGGGAGGTGCTGGGCATCGTTGGCGAGTCCGGCTCCGGCAAGAGCATCACGGCCTTTTCGTTGATGCGGGCGCTGCCGGGCCTGTCCGGCCGCACGGTGGGCGGTCGGGTGCTGTTTCACGGAACCGACCTGCTGGAGCTGCCTGAATCGGACATGCGCGCGATCCGAGGCGCGCGCATCGCGATGATCTGCCAGAACCCCAACACCTCGCTGAACCCGCTTTTCACGGTGGGCGAGCAGTTGGAAGAAACGATCCGGTTTCACGCGGGCAGCAAGGCCCAGGGCGCCGGCGCATCGGCCAGGCAGCGCGTGCTGCGCTTGCTTGCCGAGGTGCAGCTGCCTTCGCCCGAGATCCAGCTGCGCCGCTATCCCTTTCAAATGAGCGGCGGCATGAAGCAGCGCGTGGCCATTGCCATGGCGCTGGTCTGTGAGCCTGAGATCTTGATCGCCGACGAGCCCACCACGGCGCTGGACGTCACGATTCAGGCCCAGATCCTGCACCTCTTGCGGGAAGTGCGCCGTCAGCACGGCACCTCCATCATCTTCATCACGCACGACCTGGGCGTGGTCGCGCAGTTGTGCGACAGCGTGGCCGTGATGTACGCCGGGCGCGTCGTGGAGTACAACGAAATCCGGGAGCTGTTCCGTCGGCCGCGCCACCCTTACACGGCCGGCCTGATGCAGTCCAACCCGGTATTCGGTCAGCGTCAGGAGCGCCTGTACTCGATGGAGGGCCAACCTCCGGACCTGGTGTCGCCGCCGGCCGGCTGCGCCTTCGCGGCGCGCTGCCCGCATGTGCAGCCCCTGTGCCGCCAACAGACGCCGCCGCGGGTCGCCATAGACGAGCGCCATTTTTATGCCTGCTGGCGCGACGCGCCTCAGGGAGCTGCGCATGCTGCTTGAGGTCAAAGATCTGACCAAGCACTACCAGGTCTCGCGTGGCGGGCTGCTGGGGGCCAAGGCCACCTTGAAGGCCGTCGATGGGGTCAGCTTCTCGATTGCCGAGGGCCAGACGCTCGGGCTCGTGGGCGAGTCGGGTTCTGGCAAATCGACCATCGGGCAGATGCTCCTGCTGCAGACCCCGCACACCCGTGGCAGCATCCACTTTGAAGGGCAGGATCTGCATGCCTTGCAGCGCGATTACCGTGCCAAGCTGATGGGCAAAATCCAGGTGGTCTTTCAGGACCCCTACGACTGCCTCAACCCGAAAATGCGTGTGGGCGACATCGTTGCCGAGCCGCTGCGCAACCTGGCACGCCTGAGCGCGGCCGAGATCGACCGCCAGGTCGCGGCGGTCATCGAGAAGGTGGGCCTGCGGCCCAGCGACCTGCGCAAGTTCCCGCACCAGTTCAGCGGCGGGCAGCGCCAGCGTATTGGCATTGCCCGCGCGATCTCCGTCAAGCCGCGATTTATCGTGATGGACGAACCGGTTTCCGCCCTTGATGTCTCGGTGCAAGCGCAGGTGATTAATCTGCTCAGAGACATCCAGCGCGAGGACGGCGTCGCCTACCTGTTCATTTCGCACAACTTGGCCGTGGTCGAGCATCTGTCGCACCGCATCGCCATCGTCTACCTCGGCCGCATCGTTGAGGTGCTGGACAGCCAGAGCCTCAATTCCGCCGCGGTGCATCCCTACACGCTGTCGCTGATCGACGCCATTCCCGTTCCTGACCCCGAGCGGGTGCGCACCGACCTGCGCTTGCACGGCGAGATCCCCAGCGCCATGGACTTGCCCCGCGGCTGCGCTTTCCAGGCCCGCTGCGCCTACGCGCAGGACCGATGCCGCCAGGAGACACCGGCCCTGCAAGATCTCGGTGCAGGCCATCAGGTGGCCTGCCATTTCCACACCCTCACCCGCGCCGGCTGATGCACAGCCCACAGCCCCTGGAAGGACGGGTGGCGATCGTCACGGGCGCCGGCAGCGGGCTCGGGCGCTCGATCGCGCTCGATCTGTGCGGCCGTGGCGCCACTGTGTGGCTTGCCGACCTCGACCCCGTGGCTGCGCGCAGCGTGCAGGCGCAGGCGCCCGCTGGCCGCGCCCAGGCCTGGGCCGTGGACGTGTGCGATGCCGCGGCGGTGGCCGCGTTGGTGCGCGCCTGTCGCGAACGCCACGGCCGGCTTGATTTCTTGGTCAACAACGCGGGCACGCTCGGCCCGATCGGTCCCGTCTGGGAGTTGTCCTCGCAAGCGCTCGCCAAGGTCTTGGCGCTCAATATTGCCGGTGTCTTCAACTGCATGGCCGCAGCACTGCCGCTCATGATGGAGCGCCGCGCCGGCTCGGTGGTGACCATCGCCTCGGTGGCCGGCAAGGAAGGCCCGCGCAATCTGTCGGCCTACGCCGCGTCCAAAGCAGCGGTGATCGCCGCCACGAAATCTTGGGCCAAGGAAGCGGCCGACGCGGGCGTGCGGGTCAACTGCGTGACCCCCACCCTGATCGAGGGCACGGGAATGGACGCCCAGCTGCAGGGCTATGTGCATTCCGGCCGCGTCCCTCAGAGTTTGTTTGGCCGGCAAGGCCGACCGGACGAGGTGGCCCGGCTGGTCGCGTTTTTGCTCTCGGACGATGCGAGCTTCGTCACGGGCGCCTGCTACGACATCAGCGGTGGGCGCTCGAGCAGCTGATGGCGGTGCGCGCCCGATGGCCCGTCCCTTGTGATTAGCCACTTCACGCAAGACATCATGCTGAGCTGCTCCTACGATTTGCGTGCGCAGTCCCTCGGGCGCGCCGATCCTGCGCCGTCCCTGCCAGACGCGCGCCCATGCCTGCCGGGGTGTGCTGACATGCGCGGGTCTGCCCCTGTCTGGCCCATCCCAAGACCCGGAGAC
>JBILGP010000088.1:0-6555 GCA_044350985.1 Polaromonas sp.
AGCCAGGTGCCGCGCACATTGACCTGCATGACGCGGTCCCAGGTGTCGATTTCAATTTCGTTGAAATACTTCCCGCCCGAGTTGGTCACCGCAGCGTTGTTGATCAGCCCGTCCAGGCCCCCCAGAGCCTGCGCCGCCTGGGCCACGCCAGCCTCAATGGCCTGCGGATCGAGCAGGTCCATGGGCACGTAGCAGGTGCGATCACCGAGCTCTCGGGCCAGCGCCTGGCCGCGCTCGTGCAGCACATCGCTGATGGCCACCCGGGCGCCGGCTTGCACCAGCGCGCGCACGAAACTCTCGCCCAGACCGCGGGCCGAACCCGTGACGAGCACCTTGTGGCCCTGCAAAGCAATCGGCGGCTGAGTCGACGGATTCATGATTTGCGGCCTCACATCGACGAGCGCTCGGCGCTGCTCAGGTAGTGCAGCACCCGCGCTTCGGCCAGCACCACCGCGTAATAGGCCAGGATGCCGATGACGGTGAGCGCGCCAATCACGCCAAACACACCGGCCGTGTTGCCCTGGCCCTCGAAGAAGACCAGGAGATAGCCCAGACCCATATTGCCCCCGACCAACTCGCCTACCACCACACCGATCACCGCCAGCGTGCTGGCGATGCGCAGGCCCGAAAACAGCGGCGGCAGCGTGGTCGGAAACTCGATCATGCGAAACACCTGCCAGCGCGTGGCCGAGAAAGAGCGGGCCAGATTGATCAGGTCGCCGTCCATGGTGCGCATGGCCGACAGCACATTGATGAGCACCGGAAAGAACACGATCAAGATGGCCACCAGGATCTTGGGGTAGATGGTGTAGCCCAGCCACATCACGAACAAGGGCGCAAAAGCCACCTTGGGCGCGATCTGCAAAGCCAGCAGATAAGGCGAGAGCACCGCCTCGACCCGCGGCGACATGCCCAGGGCATAGCCGATGGCCGCGCCCAGGAAAGAGCCCAGCACAAAGCCCACCACCACCTCGAAGGCGGTGATGCCCGCATGCCAGAGCAGCCGCTCGGCACTCCACAGGCGCAGGAACTCCTCCCACACGCGGCTCGGCGGCGGCAGCACGAAAGCGGGCACCCCCAGCCAGGCCGGCAGCAACTCCCAGGCCAGACCAAAGACCAGCAGCACGGCCAGACTCCAGCCGTAGGTGACGAGCTTGTCCCGGTTCATGGCCTCTGGTGTCCCTCAGCGGCTTGGCTTATTTGCCCACGAACTGGTTGGTGTAGAGCTCCTTGACCGGCACCTCCTTGGGCACCACGCCGTTGCTCACGTAGAACTTTTGCAGCTCGGCCAGGCGCGCCTCGTCCATCGTGCCGGGGACCTTCTGCTTGGCGTACACATACTGGTTGAACATCTCGAAGGTTTTTTGCATGCTGGCCTCCTTGCCCTGGTGGGCGGGCACGTGCTTGACATACACCGCAGCCGCCTCCTTGGGGTTGGCCATGATGTCGCGCATGCCCTTGAGCGTGGCGCGCACCAGCTTTTGGATCAGCTGCGGGTTCTTCTGGATGGTCTCGTCGGAGGCCAAGATGGCCTGCGCCATGCTCTTGAAGTACACATCGGCCGGCAAGATGTCGACCTGGGCGCCAGCATCCATCACCATCACCGTCCAGTCGGGCACGCCGGCCATCGCCACCGCCTTCTTGGCTGCAAACTGCTGCCACACGCCGGCAGGCCCTGCGGCCTGGATGTTGACGTCGTTCTTGGTCAGGCCCACCTTGCTGAGCATGCCCAGCAGCGCGTAGTAGGTGGTGTCGGTGTAGGCCAGCACGGTGACGGTCTTGCCCTTGAGCTCGCGCGGACTTTCGATGCGCTCTTCCTTGTGGCTCACAAGCTGCATCAGGGAGCCGGCGCCGAGCACAGCCACCGCCTTGACCGGGATGCCCTGGGCGCGCGCGATGATGGGCGTGTCGCCAATGGCCCCGCCGATGACCGCATTGCCAGCGCCGACCTGCTTGGCCACGTCGACACCGCCGCGGGCAGCAACAAATTTCACATCCAGCCCCTCGGCCTTGTAATAGCCCTTGGCCTGCGCCAGCATCCAGGGCCCAAAGGCGGGCAAGGTGGCCGGTGCGGGCAGGAGGTAGGTCACTTCCTGCAGAGCTTGGGCCTGGGCGCCCAATGGGGCGAGCACGGCAGCGGCCAACGCGCAGGCCAGGCGGCGGGTGATGCAAACAGTCTTCATGGCGCTCTCCTTGTAAAAACAGACCAACACTTCAATGAACTTCGGACTGGGCGTCGAGCTTGAGCAAGCTCATCAGCTCGTTGACCAGTTGCGACAGCCGCGGCAGCTTGCGCCGCTGCATCGGGTTGTGGCGATCGGGCAGGTCGACCACGATTTCGTGCACGATGGTGCCCGGGCGCTCGCTCATGACCAAAATGCGGTCGGACAAGGCGGCCGCCTCGGTCAGGTCGTGCGTGATGAACAGCACCGTCTTGCGCTCACGCGCCACCGTCTGAGCCAGGTCCTGCTGCAAAATCATCTTGGTCTGCGCATCGAGCGCAGAAAACGGCTCGTCCATCAGCAGCACCAGGGGATCGACCGCCAGGGTGCGGGCCATGGCCGCGCGCTGGCGCATGCCGCCCGAGAGCTGGTTGGGGTAGTGGCGCTCAAAGCCTTGCAGATGGCACTGCTGCAGCAGGCGCTGCGACACCGCATGGCGCTGCGCCGCGGGCACCGCCCGCAACTCGAGCCCGAACTCGACGTTTTCTGCAATCGTGCGCCAGGGCATGAGCAGGTCTTTTTGCAGCATGAAGGCCACATGCTTGTTCGGACCGGTCACCGCCTGCCCGCCCACGCGCACCTGCCCCGCCGAAGGCCGGGCCAGGCCCGCGCCCATATTGAGCAAGGTGCTCTTGCCGCAGCCCGAAGGGCCGATGATGGACACCACCTCGCCGGAGGCAATCGCGAAATTGATCTCGCGCGCGGCCAGCACCTCGGCCGAGCGGCCACGGGCGGCAAAGCGCTTTTCAACGCCGATGAACTCGATGGCAGCAGTGGGCGGGGACAAGCTCATGGACGGTGGGGTCGGCTCAGGGCTGACCTCGGTGATCGACTGAATTCGTTTCACTTATGAATCAATGATTCATTACAGAGACAATCATACCCAGCCGATTCCGCCGCAACAAGCGCGGGCAAACCCGCAGCGCCGCCGCCTTCAAGTCGGTGGCCGATCGGCTGCGCAGGCGTTTGCCGACACGCACGGCCGCAGGCCCGGCCTAAGCTCCAAGCTCGCTTATAAAATCCGCGGTGCCACCCCACTCCAGCTTTGCGCTCCCCCCCCAAAGCCACCACGGGCTGCGGCCAGCGCCCAAGGATATGCCGCCTTGACCGACCTGCGCTCAGCCCCAACCCGCTCCCCTCACATCCTGCTCACCGGCGGGGCCGGTTACATCGGCTCGCACATGCTGCTGCGACTGGCGCAGGCGCGCTGGCGGGCCACCATCTTGGACGACCTCTCCAGCGGCCATGCCAGCGCCGTGCACTGGGGCACGCTGATCCAAGGCGACGTGGGCGATGCGGCCTTGCTCGAGCGACTGTTTGCAGCCCATCGCTTTGATGCGGTGATGCACTTTGCAGCGCGCATCGAAGTGGCCGCCTCGCTGGCCCATCCGCTGGCGTACTACCGCAACAATGTGCAAGCCACGCTCACGCTGCTCGAGGCCATGCAGCGCCACGGCGTCTCGCGCCTGGTGTTTTCATCGACCGCGGCGACCTTTGGTCAACCGCTGACCAGCCCGATCGATGAGTCGCATCCGCAAGTGCCGATCAACCCCTACGGCCAGAGCAAGCGCATGGTCGAGCAAATTTTGGCCGACTGCGACCGGGCCTATGGGCTGCGCTCGATCTGTCTGCGCTACTTCAATGCCGCCGGGGCCGATCCCATGGGTCGCATCGGCGAGTGCCACCAGCCCGAAACCCACCTGATCCCCTTGGTGCTGCAAGCGGCCTCGGGGCGGCGGGCGCATATTGCGGTGTATGGGACCGACTACGACACGCCCGACGGCACCTGCATCCGCGACTATGTGCATGTCAACGATCTGTGTCAGGCCCATTGGCTGGCTCTGCAAAGCCTGCTCGCAGGCGGCCCGTCACAAGCCTACAACCTGGGCAACGGCCAGGGCTATTCGGTCGCCGAGGTGATCGCAGCGGCCGAGCGCGTCAGCGGACGCACGATCCCGGTACAGCGCAGTCCGCGCCGCCCGGGTGATCCCGCGCGTCTGGTGGCCGATGCTCGCCTGGCCCGCCAAGCCCTGGGCTGGCAGCCCCAATTGAGCGAGCTGAACACTATCATGGCCCATGCCTGGCAGTGGGAGCAAACGCTGGTCGCCCGGGCCTCAAATGGGCCTTGCGTGCAGCGTTGCGGCCCTGCCGAGCCAGCGCCCTACACCGCGCGGTAGGACGGCAAGCCAGCGGCGCGTCACCCTGCGGCGCGATCACGCGCAAGGCCATTGAATCGATGGCGCGGCCTGCGCAGAATGGGCCCATCACCTCGTGAACATGCAGGGCAACACCATGGCGCCAGCGCCCACCATCGACTCCTTCAAGCACCGCCTTGGAGCGCCACCGCAGCGCCCCAAGCCGCGCATCGTCTTTTTGCTGATGTCGGCCGTGGCCCCCAGCGCCACCGTCGACCAGCTCGCGCACGCCCTCGGGCCACACCCGGTGCTGGTGCACCACGACTTCAGCCAGACGCCCGACTTCACGCTGCAAGCGCCCAATGTGCAATTTGTGAGCGAGCCGGTGCGTACCGGCTGGGCTCAGTTCGGCTTTGTCGACGGCATCTTCAAGGGCTTGCAGCACGCGCTGCGCCAACTCGACTTCGACTACCTGCAACTGCTCAGCCCCAGTTGCCTGCCCATCAAGCCACTGGCCCAATTCGAGAGGCATGTCAGCGGCCCCCACGATGCGCACTTCGATGCGATCGACCTGCGCCGCGACGGCGATGCCCATCTGTCGGTGGGCTACCGCGCCTGGACCTGCGAGGGCAGTCTGTCGCATCGCCTGGCACGCCGATTGGTGCGTGTGTACTACGGCGACAGCCAGGGCCGGCGCGAGCAGGCCGGCATCTGGCTGCGCACCGGCCGCTCGAGCTCACCCTGGGCGCGCCTGGCCGGCTGGCCGCTGCAGGCCATGGCCCAATTCGCCCTGACCCCGCGCGTGGCCGGCCGCCGGCTGGCGCTGCATTACGGCAGCGTCTGGTTCGGCGCGCGCCGGCCGGTGATCGAGGCGCTGGTGCGGGCCTATGGGCGTGTGGGGCTGCGCGAGCATTTCGCTCGCATGCACATCGCCGAGGAGTTTTTGCTGCCCAGCCTGCTGATGCACCTGGGCGTGCGCCGCGGTCCCATGAACCATCGGGTGCAGCGCTTCGACGGCGCGCATCCCGGCCTGTTCACCACCGAGCACCTTGAAGCGCTGCGCCAATCGAGCGCCTGGTTCGCCCGCAAATTCCCGGTCGAACCCCAGGCGGCGGTGCGCCAACAGGTGCTGCGCGAGCTGGTCGGCATGGCCCACGGCCCGGCTCTGATCGGGTCGGCCGCGTGAGAGCGCCCACCGACACCCCACAGCGCACCGCGCCACAGGCCGAGCATGGGCTGACCTCCAGCCGGCCCGAGCGGCCCATGCAAGTGGTCATCTTGGCCGGCGGCCTGGGCACGCGCATCAGCGAAGAAAGCAGTGTGCGCCCCAAGCCCATGGTGGAGATCGGCGGCAAGCCGATCTTGTGGCACATCATGAAGACCTATATGGCCCATGGCCTGGATGATTTCATCATCTGCTGCGGCTACAAAGGCCATGTCATCAAGCAGTTCTTCCGCGACTACGGCCTCGACAGCGCCGATGTGCGCTTTGACATGCGCACCGACTCCACGACGGTGCTGCGCGCGCGCAGCGAGCCCTGGCGGGTGACCCTGGTCGACACCGGCTTGGACACCATGACGGGCGGACGCCTCAAGCGCGCCGCCGCCTACCTGGACGGCCAAACCTTTTGCTGCACCTACGGCGACGGCGTCGGCGACATCGACATCGGCGCGCTGATTGCCTTTCACCGCAGCCAGGGCACGCTGGCCACAGTCACCGCCGTCCAACCCCCGGGGCGCTTTGGCGCCTTCACCTTGTCGGCGCAAGACCCGCGTGTGCCCAGCTTCAAGGAAAAACCCAACGGCGACGGCGCCTGGATCAACGGCGGCTTTTTTGTGCTCGAGCCGCAAGCGCTCGATCTGGTGGCGGGCGATGAGACGGTATGGGAGCGCGAGCCGATGGAGCAACTGGCCGAGCGCGGTCAGCTCGCCGCCTTCCGGCATGAAGGCTTTTGGCAGCCGATGGACACGCTGCGCGACAAGCAAACGCTCGAATCACTCTGGAACGCCGGCCAAGCCCCCTGGCGCCGCTGGTAAGCCCAGCCCACAACTCTTGAGGAACCACGATGCACATCCAACCCACCCACCTGCCCGGGGCAGCGCTGATCGAGCCCGAACGCCGCGAGGACGAGCGCGGCTGGTTCGCCCGCGTCTTTTGCGAGCGCGAGTTTTCGCAAGCCGCCCTGCCCCACCGCCTG
>JBILGP010000089.1:0-6502 GCA_044350985.1 Polaromonas sp.
GCGCGGCAGGCCAGGGGCTGGGTGGCGCGCCGCGCACGGCTGCAGTTTGCGCCTGCACGGCAGCAACAAAAATCACAGCGCACAAGCTGGCAAGGCTGCAACGCATCAAAGCTCGAACATTCATCGACATGCATTTCTCCTAGCAAGAAACCAAAACCCTCAAAAACCGGCCTGCGCCGACAGCGCGACGATGCGGGCGCGGTACTGCGCACCCGGCTGGTTTGAGCGCCGCTCGTCGCGCTGCACGGTCGCACTCAGGCTGAGCTGGCGCAGCGCCTGCCACTGCAGCTCGAGCGAGGCCATCTGCAAGGTGTCGCGTCGGCTCGGCACACCCACCGGCGCACCGGCTGGCGCCCCTTTGTATTGACGCTGCCCTCCCTCAAAGCGCAAGCGCAGCGAGGTCTTGGGGCTGGCCTGCCACTGCGGCGCAACAAAGCCGCGGTAGCCCTCGAAGTAGCTCGCATCGCTGCTCTGGTAAGCGGCCAGCTCGCGCACCAGGCCGGCACCGAGCGAGGTCTTGGCGCTGAGGGCCCAATTGAGCCCAACGCGCGCCACGAGACCCGAAAAATCGCGCTCGCTCAGTTGCTGGTGCTCTCGCTGCAGGTAAGCCATCTGGCCATTGATGCGCAGCCGATCGCTGAGCAGACCGACCAGCTCCAAGGCATGCTCGGCCTCGTCAAAATCGCCGGCACCGGCGGGCCAGGCGGCGCCGCTGTATTCCCCCCGGCCTTGGCGAAACCAGTAGGCCAGCTTGCTGTCAGACGGCAAGCTGTAGCGCAGCCCCAGCTCGGCGCCCTTGAGCGCCAGATCAGGCTCGGCCGGATCGTTTTGATTCTGCCGGCGTGCGTAAAGGCCGGCCAGGGCCTGCCAGCCTGCCCCGAGGCGGTAGCCGGCTTGCGCCGACTCGCTCGATTCGATGCGCCGGATCAATCCGCTGTCGGCAGTGGTCTGGCCAAAGCGGTCGACGAACTGACGCCGCTGCAACGACAGCCGCCCGCTCCACTGCGGCCCCAGCCCCCAGTTCCAGGCGGCCAGGTAGTTCAGCGCGTTGAAGTCCAACTGCGAGGCGCGGTCGTAGCGGTAGCCCTCGAGCTGCGCGTCGAGCTCCACGCGCTGGCGGCCATAGGTCTGGTCCAGGCGCACGCCAACGCTGGCCACCCCAATGCGATCGGCCAGCGGGGCCTGGCTGCTGCGCAGCACGTTGTCATCGTGCTGCCACTGCAGGCCGGCACGCCAGACCAGCGGTTGATCGGCCAGCACCGGCGGCACCGGCGGATCGCCCAAAGGGGTGATCTGCGCATGGGCGGCCCAGGAACTGAGCGCGCACAGGGCGGCGGTGCAATAAAGCCGGGAGGCGGTCAATTCAGGCAAAGACATGGGGCGCGCTTTCGGTGAGGACATGGGAGGGTTGGGGTGTTGGGCGAGGGCATCTTTGGACGAGGGATTAATAGGCACGCACATCCTTGAACACCAGCGCCACGGTGCGCGCGATGATGCGCAAGTCGAGCCCCAGCGACCAGTGGCGCAGGTAGTCCAGGTCAAGCTCGATGCGCGCCTGCATCTTGGCCAGCGTGTCGGTCTCGCCGCGCTGGCCGTTGACCTGGGCCCAGCCGGTCACGCCCGGCCTGACCTTGTGGCGCACCATGTAGCCCTTGATGAGCTTGCGGTAAAGCTCGTTGTGAGCCACTGCATGCGGCCTGGGCCCGACGATGCTCATGCGCCCTTGCAGCACGTTGATGAACTGCGGCACCTCGTCGAGCGAGGTGCGCCGCAAAAAGGCGCCCACCCGGGTCACGCGGTCGTCACCGCGCTGCGCCTGCCGAATCTGCTCGCCGTCCTCTGTCACCCGCATCGAGCGAAATTTGTAGACCCAGATCTGCTGGCCGTCGAGCCCGTAGCGGCGCTGGCGAAAGATCACCGGCCCGCTCGAATCGAGCCGCACCGCCAGCGCCACCAGCAGCATGATCGGCGCAATGAGCAGCAAGATCAGCGTGGCCAGCACGATGTCGCTGCCGCGCTTGCGCACTCCCGCCCAGCCTCGAAACGGCGTGTCGCACACCGAGATGACGGTCACGCCACCGACCTTGTCGCTGCGCCCCTGGATCAGGTCGGTGATGAACATATCAGGCACAAAATAGATCGAGGCGGTGGTGTCCTTGAGGTCGTCGAGCACCTGCAAGATGCGCGGGCTCGACGACATCGGCAGCGACAGGTAGATGATCTGAACCCGATGGCGCTTGACGAACTCGGACAGCTCGCGCAGACCGCCCTTGAGCGACCGCGCGGCCGCGGCCGCGCCGCGCTGGGCCAGGCGGTCATCAAAAAAGCCCAGCACCTCAATGCCCTCCAGCGGCGAGCGCGTCAGGCGCTGGGCCAACAAGGTGCTTTGCGCATTGAGCCCGACGATCACCGCCGGCCGTGGCGGCCCGTGCAGACGCGCCAGGCCAGGCGTGACGCGATGCAGCACCAGCCGCGCTGCGATCTGCGCGCACGGCGCCATCCACAACCAATGGCCGAGCATGCGGCCATCGAAGACGGCCAGGTAAGCAGTGAGCCAGCCCAAGGCGGCCAGGGCGCCGGCCATCCAGCACCAACGCGCGAGCAAGTGCGCCAGCCAAAACGGCGCAGTAGGGCCTACCGAGCCCTGACCCGGCAAGGCGAGCAAAAAGGCGAGCAGGGCCAGCACGAGCACAGCCGGGCCAGGGCCGCCGCCCCACAGCCAGGCGGCCAGGAGCAAGGACAAGGCCAGCATCAGGGGATCGAGCAGTCGCCCCAGGGCCGACAGCCAGGGGCTGGCGTCGGCACCGGCAAGCGGCGACTGGGCCATCTCGCGTGCAGGCGTCCAAGGCAGGGGGCCGGACTCAGCCATGGGCGAGGGCCCTCCTCGTTCGCGGCGGTGCATCGGGCCTGTCGGGACGCGTGGCGCGATCGTTCATGTGCGGTGTAGGCAGGGCGGGTTGATCACAAGACTTGGGGCGAGATTCGAGGCAGGACTCGGTCTGATTGTTCGGCTGCCGCCACGCCCGCGTTGTAGGACGATGGCGGCACTGGCCGACAGGCCCGAACCAGCAAGGGCTGGGGCGCAAGCCGCGCCGGGCCTGGGCTAGAATCGGCCGCGTCAGGAGAGCGTCTTTCGCAGTGAAGACCGCCGAAGGCGCAGGCCGTTTTTGCCGATGGGCAAGGCGGGCCAAACGCTCAGGCACCCAGGACTGACAAGCGCTGCACCTTCATCGGTTCGGCGACTCCCGTCTGGAGAGAGGCTGGCCCAGGAGCCGGTCCACCGAAGGAGCAAACCTGCATCGCCGGGTGAATCTCTCAGGTAAAGAGGACAGAAGGGGCAGCCCATGATGCGTCATGGCCCGTGCCCTTTCATGGAGAGCGTCCTTGTCCCCCAGCGACCCCGATCTACAGCGCACGCCGCTGCACGCGCTGCACCTGCAGCTTGGCGCGCGCATGGTGCCCTTTGCGGGCTATCACATGCCCGTGCAATACCCGGCGGGGCTTATGGCCGAGCACCATCACACCCGCACATCGGCCAGCCTGTTTGATGTCTCGCACATGGGGCAGCTCTTCCTGTCAGGCGCGAGCCTGGCTCTGGAGAGCCTGATGCCGGTGGACGTGCTGAACCTGGGCGTGGGCAAGCAGCGCTACGGGCTGCTGCTGACAGATGAGGGCGGCATCATCGACGACCTGATGTTTTTGCGCATGAGCGCGCCTGATGACGATGACCGGATCTTCATGGTGGTCAACGGCGCCTGCAAGGCCGGTGACATCGCGCACCTGAAGGCGCGCATCGGCACGCAATGCCAGATTGAGCCCCAGAACGAGCGCGCCTTGCTGGCGCTGCAAGGCCCCAAGGCGGTCGATGCGCTGGCGCGGCTGGCCCCCGGTGTGGAAAAGCTGATCTTCATGACCGGCGGCGCTTTCGACGTCGCAGGCTTGAGCTGCATCGTCACCCGCAGCGGCTACACCGGTGAAGACGGTTATGAAATTTCTGTGGCGGCGCAAGAGGCGCAGGCCTTGGCCAAGACCTTGCTGGCCCAACCCGAAGTCCAACCGGCCGGTCTGGGCGCGCGCAACTCGCTGCGCCTGGAAGCCGGGCTGTGCCTGTATGGCAACGATATGGACACTCGCATCACGCCGATAGAAGCGAGCCTGGCCTGGGCGATCCCGAAGGTGCGGCGCACCGGCGGTGCGCGCGCGGGCGGCTTTGCCGGCGCCACCACGGTACTGGGCCAGCTCGATGGCACCGAAGCGATCCACAAAAAGCGCGTGGGCCTGGTGGCCCTTGAGCGCATTCCCGTGCGCGAGCACACCGAACTGCAGGACGCAAGTGGCCAGCGCGTGGGCGAGGTCACCAGCGGCCTGCTCGGCCCCACGGCAGACGTTCCGGTGGCCATGGGCTATGTGAGGCCCGAGCACGCCGCCGTGGGCACCCGCATCAACGCCATCGTGCGCGGCAAGGCCGTGCCCATGCAAGTGGTGGCCATGCCTTTTGTCGCACCGCGCTACTTTCGCGGCTGAAACTCCCCTCCCCTCATCAACCCTTGAAAGACCGCACCATGACCGTCAAATTCACCGAAGACCACGAATGGCTCACCGTGGCGGGCAATATCGCCACCGTCGGCATCACCCACCATGCCCAGGACGCACTGGGCGACGTGGTGTTTGTCGAGTTGCCCGAGGTCGGCGCAACACTGGCACCCAAGGCCGTGGCCGGCGTGGTCGAGTCGGTCAAGGCCGCCGCCGATGTCTACATGCCCGTCAGCGGCAAGATCGTGGAGGTCAACGAGGCGCTGCGCGCCGATCCGTCACTGGCCAACAGCGACCCGATGGGCGCGGGTTGGTTCTTCAAAGTCGAGCTGTCACAGCCCGGCGAGATCGACGCCCTCATGGACGAGGCGGCCTACCAGAGCTTTTCGAGCTGAGGCTGCGGCGCCTTCGACCCCTCAGGCCTGTAGCCCCCGAAATCTTGTTTGCCAGGAGCCTGCCATGCTGATGTCTGCCAACACCCCTTTGAGCGAGCTGGAAAACCCACAAGAATTCATCGCCCGCCACATCGGCCTGAGCCCGGCCGATGAGGCCCATATGCTCGCTGCGATCGGCCAGAGTTCGCGGCGCGCGCTCATCGAAGCGGTGGTGCCGCGCTCGATTGCCCGAAGCACGCACATGGCGATCGAGCCGGGTGTGGGCGAGGCACAGGCGCTGGCCGAGCTCAAGGCGCTGGCCCAGCGCAACCAGGTCTTCAAGAGCTACATCGGCCAGGGCTACCACGGCACCCACACACCCACGGTGATTTTGCGCAACATCCTTGAAAACCCCGCCTGGTACACCGCCTACACGCCCTACCAGGCCGAGATTTCTCAAGGCCGGATGGAGGCCCTGATCAACTTCCAGACCCTGGTGTGCGACCTCACCGGCATGCCCGTGGCCAACGCCTCCATGCTCGACGAGGCCACCGCAGCGGCCGAGGCCATGACGCTGGCCAAGCGCAGCGTCAAAAGCAAGAGCTCGGTGTTTTTGGTCGCAGGCGACTGCCATCCGCAAACCATCGAGGTGATCCAGACGCGCGCACGGCCGCTGGGCATCACGGTCAAGGTCTCAAGTCGCGAGCAGCCGCTATCAAGCCTGATGGCCACGGGCGACTACTTCGGCGCCCTGGCGCAATACCCGGCCACCGACGGCATGGTGCACGACCTGCGGCCGCTGGTCGAGCACGCACACCTGCGGCAGGCGGCGTTTTGCGTGGCCGCCGATCCACTGGCGCTGACCCTGCTGGAGCCGCCCGGCCAGTGGGGCGCCGACATCGTGCTGGGCAGCACGCAGCGCCTGGGCATGCCCATGGGTGCGGGCGGCCCGCATGCGGCCTTCCTGGCCTGCCGCGACGACTACAAGCGCTCGCTGCCCGGCCGGCTGGTGGGGGTGAGCGTCGACGCGCACGGCCACAGCGCCTACCGCCTTGCACTGCAAACCCGCGAACAGCACATCCGCCGCGAAAAAGCCACCTCCAACATCTGCACCGCGCAGGTGCTGCCGGCGGTGGTGGCCAGCATGTACGCGGTCTACCATGGCCCCAAGGGCCTGGAGCGCATCGCCCGGCGCGTGGCCAGCTACACCGCCATCCTGGCCCGTGGGCTGCGCGCCCTGGGCTGCGATGTGCGCAACGAATTTGCCTTCGACACGCTGACCGTGCACACCGGGGCGCACACCGAAGCAATCGCACGGCGCGCCCTGGAGGCTCGCTGCAACTTGCGCCGCATCGGCAGCGACACACTGGGCATCTGCCTGGACGAGACCACCACGCGCGCCGACCTCGAACAGCTTTGGGGCTTTTTTGCGCAGCCCGGCCAGTTGTTGCCCAGCCTGAGCGAGTACGAAAAAGGCATCGAGAGCCTGATCCCGCTGGAGCTGCGGCGCACCAGCGCCTACCTCACCCACCCGGTGTTCAACAGCCACCACAGCGAAACCGCCATGCTGCGCTACATCCGCCGCCTGTCGGACA
>JBILGP010000090.1:0-6492 GCA_044350985.1 Polaromonas sp.
GGGCGTGCCCGTGATGATGACATCTCCAGGCCTCAGGGTGATGGCTTGGCTGACATAGGAGACCAGCTCGTCGACGCCAAAGATCAGGTCGGAGGTATTGCTGCTTTGTCGCACCTGACCGTTGACTCGCGTGCTCAGGTTGAGCTGGCGGTGGTTCAGGCCGGTGGCAATCACAGGCCCGAGGGGGCAGAAGGTGTCAAAGCCTTTGCCGATGAGCAGACAGCCGGACTCCATTTCGGAAAACTGTATCGGGCGCTCGCTGATGTCGTTGGCGCAGGTCAGCCCGAAGATGTGCTGGTGTGCCGCGTCGACCGAAATGCGGCGACCTGGCTTGCCAATCACCACGGCCAGCTCGCACTCGAAATCCACGCGCGTGCCTTCAAGGGGGTAGACGATGGCCTCGTCCGGCCCGATCGCACAGCCATCGGGCTTCATGAACATCGCCGGCCGCGACGGCAGGGGGTGCCCGGTTTCTTTGGCGTGGGCTGCGTAATTGAAGCCGACGCCGAAGATTCTGGGGCGCTCAATCGGGCAGAGCAGGCGAAGCTGGCGGCTCTCGTCGATCACACCGGTTTCTTCAAGCCCCTCAAAGGGCAGGCCGCGCAAGCGCCGCCATGTTGTCGGCGACTCTTGTATTCCGTAGTGAATTTCAGAGCCGAGTGCGTAGCGGGCGATGAGCATATCAAGGGTGTCCTGTAGGGGTGTGTGGAGTCGATGGTCTTGCCGGGTTGCAGCCCGCTTGCCTTCAAGGCTCAAGCCAGGCTGCGATTTGATCGTCGCTGGGCGAGCCATCGGCGATGAGCAGTCGTGCTTTCAATTCGATGGGAGGGCCGTGCTCGGGGATCTCAAGGCTGGCGTTGCGGCACGGATTGGCCGTGATGACCCCCCACGGGCTGACATACCAATCGTGCCCATGCTGCGATGCGTCCGGTGCGAGCACCAGCGTGGCCTTGTGGCCGGCGCCCACAGGGGCGGTGCATCCGTGCCAGTCAGCCTGCCCTTGCCTGCCCGCCCTTGATCCTTGGCGCAGCGTGCCGCCATGCTGCTGCCCCATGCCGGGCCCGACGCGCAGGTTGAACCATGCGTGACGCGTGGGACCGATGCTGACCCGGTGTCCTGGCGCGCGCAGTTGTGAGCAGATGTCCAGGGTGATCACCGAGTCCTTCGGGTCAACCTTGATCTGGGTGGTGCGGCGCTCATGCAGGATTTCGCGCCCTTGCGAGGCGCCCCATTCTCTGGGCCCGCGCCATTGCATCACCTGCTCGATCGTTGCATGGTCTGCATGCACGGTTGCATGGAAGGATTGCTCTTCGATGCGACCGGGTGCGCGGCCTTGGAACACCTCATTGACGTAGAAGTTGTAGCTGTAGACCTCGACGCCGCCGGCGGCCGGTACATGCAGGTTGACATGGTCGGCGGCGGCCCAGATCGATTGGTGGTGCGGATGATCGGCCGGGCTTTCGCTGGTGACCGCAAAGCCTTGCGGCGTGAAGACGGGGAAAAGATAGGGTCTCAATGCCCCCTGCGTGAACCCGATCAGCGGCCGATCCGCAAGATAAATCATCTTGCGCACCGACGCAGCCCAGGCCCCCGCGGGGAGGGCGATCTCCTCGTTGCTCAGGCTCAGCCCGGTCATCGTGCTGCCAAGATGCGCCCCACCATGGCCCGGGTCTCGGCGCTCTTGTTGCTGAACTCGTCAAACAGCGGACGCGCTGTGTTGAACCAGCGGCTGGCCTCGTCGTTGGGAAGGCGGTGCACCGTGACGCCAGCCTTGACCAACTCAGCCAAGGCCGAATCGGTGCGCTGGCGATTTTCTCGGCGCTGCTCGGCAAAGATGTCGCGTGCGCTTTGCCGCACCAGCGCCTGTAAATCGGCCGGCAGTGCGTCGAGCCAGCGCGCATTGACACGCACGGCTTTGGGAAGAAACCAGTGGTAGCTCAGCGTCAGATGCTTGGCCTGTTCAAACCACTTGAAGCCCAGTATGGAGAAAAAGTCAGCCTCTACCGCCTCGATCACGCCGGTCGATAGGGCCGTGTACTGCTCGGCGTAGGGCAGGGGAGTCGGGCTGGCGCCCAGGCGCCGCCAAAAGTCCACCCAGACTTTGATTTCGGGCACGCGGATCTTGAGGCTTTTGAGGCTCTCCAGATTGGTCACCGGCCGCTTCGACAAGATGTGCCTGAACCCGACTTCGGCATACGCCACGAACTCCACCCCGGTTTTGCGCCTGGCCACGGCCGATACCTCATCGCCCAAAGGGCCTTGGAGGATCTTGTCCACATGTCCTTCATCCTTGAAGATGAAGCCGGGCGCGCCGCCGGTGGCTGCAATTTCCGGTGCGACAGATTCTTCGGTGTCAGGCCCGCCCACGGTTGCCTGGATGGTTCCAATCCGGCTTTGCTCGATCAACTGCGTGTAGCTGCCCAGCTGGCTGCCGGGGAAGTGCTGGGCATCGATGCGCCCGCCGCTGCGGCTGTTGAGCACATCGCACCATCTTTGCAAAGCCAGTGTGAGAGGTGACCCCACGGCCTCGGAGTGGGCGAGCCGGAGAGTGAACTTTTGCTGCCCTAGGGCGTGGCCGGCCAGGCCCAAAGAAACCGCACCGGCACCGGTGGCGCGCATCAGTTGCCGACGGCTCAGTGGCAGCTTGGGGGCGAAGGGACGATCAGACATAAGGGGACCTCCTGGTGGATAAAAGGACGAACACAAGGTGCGCAAACGATAGCACAGGTCATTAAGCTGTTGAGACTGGTGTTTTCCATGATGTCTCAAAAAACATCAGCGGGAGGTCTCCGTGTGACTCGGCGACCCAGCGAGTGGTTCGGCTGGACCCGTCGGGCGAGCTCTGGGGTCACAGAGGATAAGCATTGATTTAAAAGAAATTTTCGATTGCTTCGGGCTGGGCCGCCGGTTAATCTGGGCTCAGGGGGCGAATTTGATGGGCGGGCTCAGCCTTCGCTGGCCTGATCACCAACATCAAAGCATTGCCTTTTTGGGCTTAACTTTATTGCCATCGTTTGCGCAAATAAATGAAGTTCAGCTATAGTGCCCGAGGTTTTTCCTTTGGCTCGTTCGGACATCTGTGGTCACCATCAAAGACATTGCTGAGAATTTGGGCGTGGCCGCGTCGACCGTTGGCCGCGCCTTGAGCCAGGACTCGCGCATCAGCGCTGCCACCCGAGCGCGCGTGGCGCAGGCCGCACAAGACCTCG
This sequence comes from Polaromonas sp., assembly GCA_044350985.1. Lineage (GTDB taxonomy): Bacteria > Pseudomonadota > Gammaproteobacteria > Burkholderiales > Burkholderiaceae_C > Polaromonas. Next base: position 3,210 of record JBILGP010000090.1, read on the forward strand.
GCTATGTGGCCCACTCCGCCGCCCGCCAAATGCGCAGCCAGCGCAGTTTGCTCGTTGGCTTGGTGATCCCCGATGTGCTCAACGCTTTTTACTCAACGGCGGCGCAGGCCATCTCGCGCAGCTTTGATGAAGCGGGCTACCAGACCGTGCTGTCGATTTCTGAGGACAAGCCCGAGGTCGAGTTGCGGCAGGTGCGCAGTTTGGCCGAGGCCCGGGTAGACGCGATCGTGTGGGTCCCGACGGTCAAGCCCTTGGCCCAGACCGTCACCTACATGCAGGCCATCACCCACGTCCAGCTCATCCGCCGGTGTTCCCGGCTTCGCTCCGACTGGTTCGGCATCGATGACGTGGCCACCACCTGCCAGGCCACTGAGCACCTGCTTGAGCTGGGGCACCAGCGGATCGCCTACGTGGGCGGGCCCCGTTCTTTGAGCACCGGTGAAAGCCGGCTCAAAGGCTTTGTGCTCGCCCATGAGGCCCACGCAAGAAGCGTGGACGAGTCGCTGATTTTTTGTGACGCCCCCGATGCACGAAGCGGGCCGCAGGTGCTCGATCGGCTGCTGTCACTGGCGCCCACGGCCATCGTTGTGGCCACCTCGCGGGGCACCGAGAGCGTGATCGAGGGGCTCAGCGCCAGGGGGGTCAAGGTCCCCGAGCAGATCTCGGTGGTTGGCTTCAATGACTCGCCCGCCGTCTCTTGGTGGGGGCCGGGCTTGACGACCATGCGACTGCCCGTGCGGGAAGTCTCCATGGCCAGTGTCGATTTTCTGGTTCGCAAAATGGCCCAGGGCCGTCCCGACCCCGCAGCGGTGGTCGGCCAGATGACGCAATATCCGCCGACTCTGGTTGCGCGTGGCTCAACCGCCGCACCCGCTGGCGCACAACCGTTTGGAACAACATGAACCCATCGATCCGAGCCTACGACGCGCTGGTGCGGCTGCTGGGCTGGGCTTGCGCAGGCATGCTGGCCTCGACCGTGATCCTGACCGTGATTCAGGTTTTCTTCCGCTACGTGGTGGGCGACCCACTGTCTTGGTCGGAAGAGCTGGCGCGGTGGTTGTTTGTCTGGACGGTCTACCTGGGCTGGCCCTTGCTGATCAGCAAAAAGAAGCACATGCGGCTGGAGTTTTTGCTCGGCCGCGTTGGCCCAGCCCGGGCCGAGCGGATCAATATGCTCAGCCAAGTCGTTGTGGCGGCTGCCTGCTGGGCCATGATGTTTCATGGCTGGGACTTTTGCTCGCGTGTCACGGGCACCAGCGGCTCGCTGGAGTGGCCGTCAAAGTACCTCTACATGGCGGTGCCTGTGAGCGCGGCCATCTCGTTGATCGTGCTGGCCTACGAGAGCCCCATGGCTGGGAAGATGCGCGGCTCGGGCCTGTTGGGCCTGCTGCTGGGCGCTGCCGTTTACAAGACGGTTTTGAGTGCCACCGCTTGGCTGCCCATTGACCTGAGCGTGGGCTGGTCACTGCATATCGTGGCCCTGTCACTCATGTTTTTGGATGTCCCGATTGCGTACTGCCTGGTGTTTGCGGCCTATGCGGCCTTTGCCAAGCAGGGCGACTTGATGATGCTGCCGATTTCGCAGAGCTTGGCCAGCTCGGTCAACTCGTTCATCTTGATGTCCATCCCGTTTTTTATCTTGGCGGCGCATGTCATGAACGCCAGCGCCATCACGGCGCACCTGATCCGGTTTGCCGCAGCCCTTGTGGGCCATATGCGCGGCGGCCTGGCGCAGGTCAACGTGGTCACCAACACCGTCATGGGCGGCTTGTCGGGCTCCTCTTTGGCCGTTGCGGTCGGGACGGCCAAGGCCATGGTGCCCGAGATGGAAAAGCGTGGCTATCCGCGGCCCTTCGCAGCGGCGGTCACCAGTTGCGCCTCCACCATCGACAACTTGATTCCCCCCAGCATCGGGATGATCATCTTTTCGGCCGCCGGAGCCGTCTCAGTGGGCGCCTTGTTCACGGCCGGCATCCTGCCTGGCCTGCTGATGGCTGCTGCCCTGATGCTCATGGTGCATGTGCAGGCCCGGCGCCGCGGCTTGCAACCCGAGTCCACCCCGATGAGCTGGACCGAGCGCATGGTCGCTTGCCGTGACGCCTTGCCGGCTTTGATGGTCCCCATCTTTGTGGTGCTGGGCATGCGCTTGGGCGCGTTCACCGCCTCTGAGGCCGGGGCCATTGCGGTTGTGTACGCGATCGTCATTGGCGTGTTTGCCTACCGTCAACTCCATTGGCGTCATTTGCCCGAGGTCTTGAAAGACGGGGTGCTCGATACCGTGGCCATCGTGGCCGTGGTGGCGGCCTCCGCACCCTTCGGCTGGGCCCTGGGCATCGAGCGCATACCGCAGCAGATCGCCCAATCGTTCGCCTTCCTGTCCGAAAACAAATGGGTCTTTTTATTGGTCCTCAACCTTTTCCTACTGGTTGTTGGCTTGGCCATGGAGTTCATCGCCTCCTTGGTGATCCTGGTGCCGATCTTGCTGCCCATCGCTGTGGCTGCCGGTATCGACCCCGTGCATTTGGGCATCATCATGGTGATGAACCTGGTGCTCGGTGCCTTGACCCCCCCACTGGGTGTGCTGGTGTTCGCCACGGCCTCCATCGCCAAGGTCAAAATCAATGAGGTCTACAAAGAGGTCATGCCCTTTTTCTGGGCGCTGCTGGTGGTGCTTGCGCTGGTGACTTACATTCCCTCGATCAGCCTGGGGCTGGGCAAACTCATCGGCTGATCCCTACCATGGCGGCCATGCGCAATTCACCGGTCCGGTTTGCGGTGGTCGGTATTGACCACCGCCACATTTATGACCTCGTTGAGGGTCTGCTCGCCGCGGGTGCGCAGGGCGTCGGTTACTGCGACCAAGGCTCCGACCCACGGGTGGCCCAAGGCCTGGCCAGCCGCTTTCCTGAGCTCAAAGCTTTTTCTCGGGCGCAAGACCTGTTGACGCACCCTGAGGTTGACGTCATCGTCTGCGCCGCCATTCCCGCAGACCGCGCCGAGATTGCCATCACGGCCATGCGCCACGGCAAGGATGTGCTGGTTGACAAGCCCGGGGTCACCACGGCCGAGCAGCTGGCGCAGGTGACCCAGACCGTTGCACAGACCGGACGTATCTTCTCGGTGTGCTTTACTGAGCGCTTCTTGGTGCCGGCGGTACAGCATGCCCTCGAGCTGGTGCAAGGCGGCGCCATCGGCGAGCCGCTCCACACCTTGGGTATTGGCCCACACCGGCTCAACGCCGCCATACGCCCGGACTGGTTCTTTCAAGAAGATCGCGCCGGCG
>JBILGP010000091.1:0-6478 GCA_044350985.1 Polaromonas sp.
GTAAAACCGAACCGGGTGAAGTCGCGCACCCGCATGGGATAGAGCACGCCCAACAAGTGGTCGCATTCGTGCTGGACCACCCGCGCATGAAAACCCTCGACGCTGCGATCGATGATCTGCCCTTCGGGATCGACCCCCTGGTATCGGATGCGCCGCCAACGCGGCACCACCCCGCGCAAACCGGGCACCGACAAACAGCCTTCCCAGCCCTCCTCCTGCTCATCATCGAGCGGCGTGATCACCGGATTGAGCAAAACCGTGACCGGCACCACAGGCGCTTGGGGGTATCTTGGATTGGGCTGGCTGCTGCCAAAGATGACCAACTGGCTGTCCACGCCAATCTGCGGCGCCGCCAGTCCCGCGCCGTTGACATGGGCCATGGTTTCAAACATATCGGCCACCAGCGCCCGCAAAGCGGGCGTGCCCACTTCTTGGGGCGCCACGGGCCGAGCGACGCGCAGCAAGCGCGGATCGCCCATTTTGAGAATGTCACGTCGTGCCATCGATCAGCCTGCGCAGTTGAGATTCGTCGAGGATGGTCACGCCCAGCGCCTGGGCCTTAAGCAGCTTGCTGCCGGCCTCGGCGCCAGCAACCAGGTAGTCGGTTTTCTGGCTGACCGAGCCGGCCACCTTGCCGCCGGCCGACTCGATCAGCTCCTTGGCCTGCTCGCGGCTCAGGCTAGGGAGCGTGCCCGTGACCACCAGGGTCTTGCCGCTCAAGGCCAGGCCGCTGCGCGCCGCGGCCGGCATGTCGGGCCAATGCACGCCCAAGGCGCGCAACTGCTCGACCACCTCCCGGTTGTGGGCTTGGTCGAAGAAGGTGCGCAAGCTGGCAGCCACCACGGGGCCGATGTCGCTGACCTGCATCAACTCCTCTAGGCTGGCGTCCATCAGCTCATCGAGTTGGCCAAAGTGACGTGCCAACTCCTTGGCGGTGGCCTCTCCCACATGCCGGATGCCCAGACCAAAAACAAAGCGTGCCAGCGTGGTCGTTTTGGACTTCTCGATCGCGGCCAGCAAATTGCCGGCCGACTTTTCGGCCATCCGATCGAGCCCAATCAGCGCGCTCAAACCCAGCCGGTAGAGATCGGGCAAGTGCCGGATCAGACCGGCATCGACCATTTGCTCGACCAACTTGTCGCCCAGTCCCTCGATTTCGACCGCGCGTCGCTGGGCGTAGTGCAAGATGGCCTGTTTGCGCTGCGCCGGGCAAAACAATCCGCCGCTGCAGCGGTGATCGACCTCGCCGGGCTCGCGTACCGCCGCACAACCGCACACCGGACACTGCGCGGGCATCACAAAGGGCTCCCCCCCTTTGCGCCGCTCAGGCAAAACACCCACCACCTCGGGGATCACATCGCCGGCACGCCGAACAATCACGGTATCGCCCACGCGCACGTCCTTGCGCCTGGCCTCGTCTTCGTTGTGCAAGGTGGCATGGGTGACGGTGACGCCGCCCACAAAGACAGGCGCCAGCTTGGCAACCGGCGTCAGCTTGCCGGTGCGCCCGACCTGAACGTCTATGGCGAGAACCTCGGTCAGCTGCTCCTGGGCCGGATACTTGTGCGCCACTGCCCAGCGCGGCTCTCGAGTCACAAAGCCCAGTTGCTGCTGCAGCGCAAGGCTGTTGACCTTGTAGACCACCCCGTCGATGTCAAAAGGCAGCGCGTCGCGCTGGCGACCGATCTCACGGTGAAAGTCGATCAGCTCGTCGGCGCCAGCGGCCAATCGGGTCTGATCGGCCACTGGCAAGCCCCAGTTCTTGAGCAGCCGCAGCCAGCCTTCGTGACTGTCCGGCGCTGTGTGTTCGGGGGCAAGCACCACCTGACCGAGGCCGTAGGCAAAAAAGCTCAGCGGCCGCTGCGCCGCGATGGCCGGATCGAGCTGGCGCACGGCACCGGCCGCGGCATTGCGCGGATTGACAAAGGTCTTCTCGCTCCGCACACCCTGCGCAATCTTCAGGCGCTGGCGCTCATTGAGCGCCTCGAAGTCATCGCGGCGCATATAGACCTCGCCGCGCACCTCGAGCACCGGTGGCGGCTGCTGAGCCTGCAGCTTGAGCGGGATCTGGCCGATGGTGCGGATGTTTTGCGTCACGTCTTCGCCCACCTCACCGTCGCCTCGGGTGGCCGCCTGCACCAAAATGCCGTTTTCGTAACGCAAATTGATGGCCAGGCCGTCAAACTTCAGCTCGGCCACGTACTGCACAGCCGCGTCACCCGGCCCCAAACCGAGTTCGCGACGCACCCGCGCATCAAAAGCCCGGGCGCCGCTGGCTTCGGTATCGGTTTCGGTGCGAATGCTCAGCATGGCCACGGCGTGGCGCACGCTGGAAAACTGCGCCAAAGGCGCACCACCGACCCGTCGGGTGGGCGAGTCACTGGACTGCAGTTCAGGATGCGCTGCCTCAAGCGCTTGCAGCTGCGCAAACATCGCGTCGTAGGCGGCGTCGGGCAGCTCGGGAGCGTCGAGCACGTAATAAAGGTGCGCATGGTGGTGCAACTGCTCACGCAGCTGTCGCACCCGCTCGGCGGTGGCAGGATCAGCCGGCTGCAACGATGCGTCGGACGAGGGTTCGCTGCTCATGGCGGGGCTAAAACGCCACTCAAACCAACAACAGGTGCAAAAGGCTCTGCATCACGAGAAGAGGCGCCGGCACAAGTCGGAGCCAGCCGCCAAGTCGCGCGACTGCAGCGTCTCATAGAGCTTGAGCAAGTCGGCATGGATCGAGTCCATGGAGTCGGCCCGGATTGGATTGCCGTTGTCGTCCGTGATCGCACCCTCCATGCTGGCCGCAAGGGCCAGGGCGACTTCGCACATGCGCGCAAAAGGCTTGTCGTCTTGCGCCACCTGCGGCACGTCAAGCGACAGCACAATCTGGCGCAGGGCCGCTTTATCGGGCTCATCGGCCAGCGCCGCCTGGGCGTCGAAGGAAAGAACCAAAATCGGTGGCTGCCCGTCGGTCTTGGCCGGCACCACCATGCGCCCCGGAATCACGCCAGCCACAAAACCCAGTCGGGCCGCTTGCTGTTGAACATAGCCCGGACTCCAAGCGGCTTTGCGAGCCCTGAGCGTGAAGCTCAACTGCGCATCATGCGCACCCGCAAACTGATCGAGTTCACGCGCGCGGGCCACCTCCTCGAGCATGTCTGGGAACTCCGCCTCACCACCGATGGCATCGGCAAACTGGCGTGTACGGGTGACGAACTCAGAAAACTCGATCTGGTTCATGGCGCCAACCCGGTTGGCCAGTTGGATGCCCGCCTGGAAGGCACTGTAGCGTTGGCCAGCGGCCGGAATCTGCCACACACCTGTGGCAGCGCTCAGCCCTTCGAGGGCGAACGGCTTGGTGCCCACCCGACGGGTGGCCGGCAGGGCGGCCAGTGCAGCCTCTCCCGAGACCATGCCCTCAAATGAAATCGGCGCAATCACATCGATCAGGGGATCGAGCCCCGCCTCGCGCTTGGGCAGGGCCAGCGGTTCAAAGCCGCCGGCTTGATCGGGCAAGCCCGCCGTTGGCGCGGTCTCATCAGGTCTTGCCGGCAAGCTGAAGTCGAGCGTGGCCGGATTGGGATCATCGACTTGAGGCTCGGCCTGCTTGGGCCGGCTTCGACGCGAGGTCCACGCGCCATGGGCCACCACTGCGGCGAGCACCACAGCACCGAGCAAGGCCAGTGCGAGTTGCAAGTTGTTCATGAGAGTGCCGATTCAGCCAGTGTCAGGGCCGACTCCATGTCCACCGCCACGATCCGCGATACGCCCTGCTCCTGCATGGTCACCCCGATGAGTTGCTGGGCCATCTCCATGGCGATCTTGTTGTGGGAGATGAAAAGAAACTGGGTTTGGCGCGACATGCTGGTAACCAGCTTGGCGTAGCGCTCGGTGTTGGCATCGTCCAGCGGCGCGTCGACCTCATCGAGCAAACAAAATGGCGCTGGATTGAGCTGAAAGATCGCAAAGACCAGCGCGATGGCGGTGAGCGCCTTCTCACCGCCAGAGAGCAGATGGATGGTCTGGTTCTTCTTGCCCGGCGGCTGTGCCATGACCTGTACGCCGGCATCGAGAATCTCTTCGCCCGTCATGATGAGGCGAGCATTGCCACCACCGAACAACTGGGGAAACATCAGGCCAAAGTGCTGGTTGACGGTCTCGAAGGTGCTGCCCAGCAGATCGCGAGTTTCCATGTCGATCTTTTTGATCGCATCTTCCAGCGTGGTCATGGCCTGCGTCAGATCGGCCGATTGGGCATCGAGGAAGCCCTTGCGCTCGCGCGCGGCCTGCAACTCCTCCAGCGCCGCCATATTGACTGCACCCAGGGCCGTGATTTCGCGCTGCAAGCGTTCGATATCGGCCTGCAAGACTGTTGGACGAAAGCCCCCTTGCTCGATCGAGGCCTGCAACAGGGCCAGATCGGCCTGCGCCTCCACCAGGAGCTGCTCGTACTGCTCAAAACCCAGGCGGCTCGCTTGCTGCTTGAGCTGCAGGTCGGTGATGCGGGCGCGCAGCGGCTCAAGCTCGCGTTCGAACTGCAAGCGCCGCTCGTCGCTGGCTCTGAGTTTGGCCGTCAGATCGTCATAGCGGCTGCGCGTGGCTCCCAGCTCCGCCTCGCGCTCGAGCTTGAGGGCCAGCGCGCCTTGCAGGCCCGAGCGGGCCGTGGCATCGGACAGACGCGCGAGCTCTTGCTGCGCCCCTTCTTCATCGACACGCAGCGCGCCGCTTTGTTGATCGGCCATCTCGATGCTGCGACCGAGCTCTTGCATGCGCGCTTGCAGCGTGCGCAGCTCAAACTGTGCTTCCTGGGCCTGGCGCTCGAGATCGCGCTGCTGATCGCGCGCCTGACTCAGCGCCCGATCAGCCTCCATCACGCGGTCATCGAGCTGTGCCTGCCTCTCCTGGCTGTCGGCCAGCTGCATGTCAAGCTCTTCAAACCGGGCTTCGGCCGTGATGCGGCGCTCTTGCAATTGCTCGAGCTGCACGTCCACCTCTTCGAGGTCGGCGTGCAACTGGGCCGCACGGGTGCGGGTTTGATCCGCCAGTTGCTGCAGCCTGAGCGCGTCCACCTGAAGTGCGTGCGCCCTCTGCTGGGCGCTGGCGCTGTCCTGTCCGAGCGCGGCCAGTCGTTCTGACGCCTGGGCATAGGCCGACTCGGCACGCTGCAAGGCGCTGCGCGCCTCCTCGACGATCAGGCTTTGCGCCCGCAGTTGCCGCTCCAGGTTCTCGATGTCCTTGGCTCGCGCGAGCAGGCCCGCCTGCTCGGAGTCCTGCGCATAAAAACTCACACCATGGCGGCTGACCGCATGCCCGGCAGGCACATAGATGAGCTGCCCGGCGTGCAACTGCTCTCGCCAAGCCAGCGCCTGCTCCAGCGTGTCGGCCACATAGGCGCCATGCAACCAATCGTCGAGCAAGGCCCGTTGACTGGCATCGTGCTGACGCAGCATGGCCGCCAGCGGCTTGAGCGTGCCATGCTCGCTGGAGGCCGCAGGGGCGCTGGGCAAGCTGTAGAACGCCAGCTTGGCCGCTGGGGCGTCGGCCACGCCGGCGCCAACAAATCCGCGCACCATCTCCAAGCGGCTGACTTCGAGTGCGCCGAGGCGCTCCCGCAAGGCGGCCTCCACGGCTGTTTCCCAGCCGGGCTCCACCTGCAGCCGGCTCCACAAGCCGGGCAGGCCCTCGAGCCCGTGCTTGGCCAGCCAGGGCGCCAGCTTGCCGTCGGTCTTCAAGCGCTCTTGCAAGGCCCGCAAGGCCTGCAAGCGGGCCGACAAATCGGCTTGGCGGGCGGACTCGTCATTGACGGCTTGCTGTTGCGTGCGACGCTGTGCATCGAGCCGGGGCACGCTGTCGGTCAGCTCCTGCACCTGCTGTTGCAGCCCTTGCTGGAGCTGCTGCGCCGCTGCGAGCTGCTCCTGCAGATGCGCCAATCGCGCCTCATCGGGCGCGGCCAGGCCGTTGCGATCGACCAGCAAGCGCTCGCGGCGCGAGCCCAGGCCTCGTGCCAACTCCTCGATGCTGCGCTGCTCAGCGGCCAGAACCTGGATCTGCTGCTGGACCTGATTGACGGCGGCGCGCTGGGCCTGGGCACCAGCCTGTGCATGCGCAACCGCATCCTGGAGCTGCGGCAGTACGTCGGCCTGCTCTTGGCTGCGCGCTTGCAAGATCTGCGATTGCTCCAGAGCGCCTTCGTTACGACCTTGCAGTTGCTCAAGCTCGCCGGCTGCATCCTGGCGGCGCGTGACCCATTGAGCACTTTGCTCGCGCAACTGCGCCAGCCGCTGCTGCACTCGCTCGCGAGCCTCCACCACGTAGCGAATCTCTGCCTCTAGTCGGGCCACCTCGGCGCTGGCTTCGTAGAGCCGCCCTTGGGTCTGATTGACTTGATCGCCCGCTTCGTAGTGGGCCTGTCGCACCGTCTCAAGGTCAGACTCGGTCTGGCGCAGGTCGGCCAGCCGGCTTTCAAGTGCGTTGCTTGCCTGAGCCT
>JBILGP010000092.1:0-6454 GCA_044350985.1 Polaromonas sp.
GGACGCGATGATGGCCGAGTACGAGGGCGACAACAACCACGACCATTTTCAGCGTGACGCCCAGTTTGCCGAAGAGGTCAAGCGGCTCATGCCCCAGCTTAGCCCCGAACTGCGGCAGGAATTCCTGGACTTTCTGATCTCGTCGCTGACCTCAGAGTTTTCCGGTTGCATCCTTTACAACGAAATTCGCAAGAACATCCGCAACCCTGATATTCGCCAGTTGATGACCTATATGGCGCGCGACGAGTCGCGCCATGCGGGCTTTCTCAATCAGTCGCTCAAGGATTTCAATTTGGGCATTGATCTGGGCGGCCTCAAGCGCAGCAAGAAGTACACCTTCTTCAAGCCCAAGTACATCTACTACGCCACCTATCTGTCCGAGAAGATCGGCTACGCCCGCTACATCACCATCTTTCGTCAGCTCGAGCGTCACCCAGACAAGCGCTTTCACCCGATCTTTCGCTGGTTCGAGCGCTGGTGCAATGACGAGTTTCGCCACGGTGAGTCCTTCGCATTGATCATGCGCGCCAACCCGAAGTTGCTGACTGGCGTGAACCGGCTGTGGATCCGCTTTTTCATCCTGGCCGTTTACGCGACCATGTATGTGCGCGATCACAACCGGCCTTTGCTGCACGAGGCCATGGGCCTCAATTCGGGCGAGTACGACTATGAGGTGTTTCGCATCACGTCGCAGATCTGCCGGCAGGTCTTTCCGGTTGAGCTCGACATGGACCACCCCACCATGCGGCGCGGGCTCGACAAGCTGGTCGAGATCTCTGCCGCGCACAGCCGCGCCAAACTCAAGGGCGGCCCGCTGGGCCTGTTGCTGCAGGGCGTGCACGCCGCACGGGCTGCGCTCACCTTCGCGCGCCTGTTCTTTTTGCCGGTGAAGTCGCAGGAGTTGCCCGCTCAGGTGCGCAGCGTCCCGGTGTGGTGATCCGAGACGGCCGGCCCAGCCCATGATCGACTTTGCCTCCCCGATTGCCGCCGCTGCGCTGTTTGCGCTGCTCAGTTGGTGGTTGGGCACGGGCGTTATCTTGTGGCTGGTGCGTCGGCCCGCCTCTAGTTTTCGTTGGAGCTTGGCTCTTGCGACGGCCTTGCTGGCGCTGGGATTGTGGGGCAGCGCGTACAGCATGAAGACGCCGGGCAGTGCCTCGGCTTATCTGGGCTTTGCCAGTGTGATCCTGATGTGGAGTTGGCACGAACTGGCCTTTTTGACCGGCGTGTTGGCCGGTCCCAGGCGTCAGGCGCTGCAAAGTGGCGCCACCGGCTGGCTGCGGCTGCGCCAATCGGTGCAAGCCATCGCCTACCATGAACTGGCCTTGATCGTCAATTTCGCACTGCTGTGCATGATGCAAGTGGGGCAGCCCAACCATGTGGCGCTGTGTACCTTTGCCTTGCTGTGGTGCATGCGCCTGTCGGCCAAGCTCAACCTTTTTATGGGTGTGCCGCAGACGGGCGTGCAGTATCTGCCTGAGCACTTGCGCTATCTGGGCAGCTACTTCAAGACCGCTCCGGTGCGCGGTTTTTTCTTCTTCACCTTGGCCGCATCGGCGCTGATTCTGGGTTGGCTGATTTGGCAGGTGCGCAGCGGTCAGGTGGCCGCCAGCACCGGCTGGGTCTTGCTGGCCGCCTTGCTCGGTCTGGCCATCGTCGAGCATGTGCTGATGGCCTTCCCGCTGTCGATTGAAAAGCTCTGGGGCTGGGCCATGCGCCAGCGGCCGGCATCGTGCCAACCTGCGGCCATGCCCAGACCGATCGTTGTGGCGACGCCACCTGTGCCGGTTGCGGCGACCAAAGGGGATGCGTCATGAATGCGGTCAATATGCTCGAGACCCGTCAGCTGATCGGGGCGGGGCAGCGGCCCCAGGCCCTGGTCATCGGCAGCGGCTTTGGCGGGCTGGCCGCCGCCATCCGCCTGCAATTGCGGGGTTGGCAGGTCACCGTGCTGGAAAAATTAGACGCGCCCGGCGGCCGAGCCTATGTGCATCGCGTCAACGGGCATGTGTTTGACGCCGGCCCCACCATCATCACCGTGCCGGCGTTGGCCGAAGAATTGTGGAAGTTGGCCGGGCAGCGCATGAGCGACCATGTCACGCTCAAGCAGCTCGATCCTTTTTATCGCATCCGGTTTGATGACGGCGATCATTTTGACTACAGCGGTGACATCGACCGGATGCGCGCCGAGGTGCGTCGCATCAGCCCGTCAGATGCGGCGGGTTTCGAAAACTTCATGCGCGAGGCCGACGACTGCTACCAGCGCGGCTTCGAGGTCCTGGGCACCCGGCCCTTCAGCACCGTTGTCGACCTGCTGCAGGCCTTGCCCGCTATTGCGCGCATGCGTGGCTGGCGCAGCCTGCACCAGATGGTGGCCGGTCACCTCAAGCATCCCAAGCTGCGCATGGCCATGAGCCTGCAAAGCCTGCTGATTGGCGGCAACCCGTATTCGGTGACCTGTGTCTACAGCCTGGTCAATGCGCTGGAGCGCCAGTTTGGGGTGCACTGGACCATGGGAGGCACCGGCGCGCTGATTCAGGGCATGGTCAAGCTGCTGCAAAGCCTGGGCGGGCAGCTGCGCTGCAACGCGCAGGTCGATCGCATCGATGTTCAGAACGGGCGGGCCAGCGGCGTGACCTTGGCCGGTGGGCAGCAACTGGCCGCCGACATCGTGGTCTCCAACGCCGATGCCGCTTGGACCTACAAGCACCTCGTGGCGCCCGAGCTGCGCCGCAGCTGGACCGACCGGCGCATCGCCCGCGGCCGTTACTCGATGAGCCTGTTTGTCTGGTACTTCGGCACCGACCGCCGATATGACGATGTACCGCACCACATGATGGTGCTTGGACCGCGCTACAAGGAGCTGCTGAGCGATATCTTCAAGCGCCACCGGCTTAGCAGCGACTTCAGCCTTTACCTGCACCGCCCGAGCGCCACCGATGCGTCGATGGCGCCGGCCGGCTGCGACACCTTTTATGTGCTCTCGCCGGTGCCGCATCTGGACAGCGGCACCGATTGGCGTGCCCACGCCGAACCCTATCGGCAAGCGGTTGAGCAGGCACTCGAGCGCACCGTGCTGCCGGGCCTGTCCCAACATGTCCGCGCTTCGCTGATGACCACGCCGCTTGACTTCCAGGACCGGCTGCTGTCTTACAAAGGCGCTGCCTTCGGCCTGGAGCCGCTGCTGCTGCAAAGCGCTTACTTTCGGCCGCACAACCGCAGTGAGGATGTGCCCGGTCTGTTCATGGTTGGCGCCAGCACCCATCCGGGCGCGGGAGTGCCCGGTGTGTTGATGTCGGCCAAGGCACTCGATCAGGTGGTGCCCGATGCGCTGGACTATTTGACGCGGGGCTTGCCCTCGCTGACAGGAGCCTGAATGCTGATGCCCACTGCCCAGACCCAGGCCTTGCGTCGCGAGCAGGACCTGCTGGCCTGCGTTGAGATGATGCGCGGCGGCTCGAAAAGTTTTTTTGCCGCCAGTCGCTTGCTGCCCGCGCGCATGCGTGCGGCCAGCATCGCTTTGTATGCCTTTTGCCGGGTGGCCGACGATCTGGTGGATCAGGCCCAGGGCGATGACATGCACGAGAGCCTGCGCCAGTTGCATCACCGCCTCGACCAGATCTATGACGATCGGCCGCAGGCCTTCGTCGAGGACCGGGCGTTGGCCGTGGTGGTCCACCAGTACGGTTTGCCGCGTCCTCTGCTTGATGCCTTGCTCGAAGGTTTTGCCTGGGATGCGCAAGCGCGTCACTATGACAGCCTGGAGGATGTGCAGGCCTACGGCGCCCGGGTGGCCGGCAGTGTCGGCGCGATGATGTGCTGGATCATGGGTGGGCGCAGCGCCAACACGCTGGCGCGTGCGTGCGAGCTGGGCGTGGCGATGCAGCTGACCAATATTGCGCGCGATGTCGGCGAAGATGCGCGCAATGGCCGGCTTTATCTGCCCCGGCGCTGGCTGCACGAGGTCGGTCTGGACCCCGACGCCTGGCTGGCGCAGCCGTGCATCAGTCCGGCTTTGCAAGTTGTTGTCGAGCGCTTGCTGCAGGAGGCTGACCGCCTCTATCGGCAGGCCACCGCCGGCGTGTCTGGCCTGCCGCGTGACTGCCGCGCTGCCATCGTTGCAGCCCGCCTCATCTATGCCGAAATTGGCCATCAACTGCGCCGTGACGGCCTCAATCCAGTCGATCGCCGCGCCGTGGTGGGGCGCTCGCGCAAGTTGGCCTTGCTCAGCCGTGCCTGGTGGCCCTTGCTGCCCTCATCTGAGTTGGCCCAGCGTCCGCCTTTGCCAGCGATTGCTTATCTCGTCGACGTCTGTGTTCAGGCCGGTGCAACGCCGGTCGAACTGCGCCCGGGCCGGGCGCTGCGCCGCCCTGTAGGAGAGCGCGTGATCTGGATGATCGAGCTCTTCGAGCGACAACAAGTGCTGCGCCGCTCGGCGCGTTAACTCCCGGGGGGCTGGGGAGCACCGGGGGCTGCACCCATCAAGTCCCCCAGCACCGACTCGATTTGTTCGAGGTCGGCCGGCTTGGCCAAGTGAGCGGAAAATCCGGCGCCTTTGCAGCGGTGTCGGTCTGTGGCCGAGCCCCAGCCGGTCATCGCCACCAGGATCATCGTATCGTTCTGTGCGCGCAGCAGACGCGCCAGCTCAAAGCCGTCCATGCCCGGCATGCTCAGGTCAACCAGAGCCGCTTGCGGCCGGTGCAAGGCCGCCAGGCCGAGAGCGCTGGGTCCGTCGTAGGCCACCCAAGTGTGGTGGCCGCTCCAGTTCAAGGCGCGGGCCAGGGTATCGGCGCCGTCTGGGTTGTCGTCGACGACCAGGATGCGCCAGCGCGAGCCGTCATACGTGGCCAACGGTCTGCCCTCGGGCGCTGGGGTCGGCGCAGGCGCATTGCTTGAGCGGCAGACGGGCAGGTCGATCGTGAACACACTGCCATGGCCGCGGCCGCGGCTGTCGGCGGCCAGGTACCCACCGTGCAACTCGGCCAGCTGACGCGCCAGCGCCAGCCCGATGCCCAGACCGCCCTGGGCCATGTGCAAGTTGCGATCGGCTTGGCTGTAAAGTTCAAAAACATGAGGCAGATCGCTTGCGGCAATGCCGATGCCGTTGTCCTCCACTTGCACCACAACCCGCTCATCGCGCCTGTGGGCCTTAAGCGCGATCTGCCCGCCCGGCGGGGTGTACTTGGCGGCGTTGTTGAGTAGGTTGACCAGCACCTGGGTCAGCCGCGGCGGATCGGCCCGCAGCGCAAGCGTCTCATCGGGCAGGCTCACGCTCAGGCGGTGGTCACGCTCGCGCATCTGGTGCTCGCTCAACTCAATCGCACCGACGACTAGCTCGCGCAAGGTCAGGGTTTGCAGTTGCAGCTCGATCTTGCCCTGTGCGATACGTTCCAGATCGAGCAGATCGTCCACCAGACTGAGCAGGTGGTGGAGCTGGCGCTGCATCATGGTGCAGGCGCTGCTCACGCGGTCAGGCTGGTCGCTTTGTCGCTGCAGCAACTGCAGCCCGTGGATCAGCGGCGCAAGCGGATTGCGCAGCTCGTGGCTGAGTCGCGCCAGAAATTCAGACTGTCGTCGATTGACCTGTTGCAACTGGCGTGCAATGCTGCGCCACCTCTGCACCCGGCGCCGCAGCCGCTCATCGGGCTCGGCTGCCGCTGGTGCAGGCCCGCTGGCTTGAGGCCTGCTCGCAGCTCGAAGAGGGCCAAGCGCCGTGGGCGCAGCCAGCCCAGCCAAGGTACTGTGGCCGTTAGGACGCGGCAGCGCATCCCACGCCTGCGCGGCAATCCAGGAGCCGCTCCAAGATGCCTGCGAGCTCGCCTGTGGGTCGACGCGGTAAGGGATGGATCTGATCATGACTGCGCCAATTTAACCCTAGGCTGCAGCCCCGGCGGCAGTGACAACTGTCACGCAGACGCAAGCAAATGTAAGCGGGCTTGCCTGTTGGTGCGAGGCGCTCAGCGCCGTGGCCATCCATCCATCAGCTCATGGCCTTCTGGGCATGCGCCAAGGCAGCATGGCTCGCACGATCGGATTGACCAGCCGGGGTACGCTCAGCGTTTCGTGAAAGCTGGTCACCTCTTCACCGAGCAGGCGGCTGCGCAGCACGCTGCGCTGATAAAACGGCGTGTCTTCGAGTTGCTGGAGCACCTGTACCGGGCCTTGGCTGCGCATGCGACGGGCGATGCGCCAACCCGTGGGGGGCAGCGGCTGTTGAGCCGGCGCATCGAAGGGCAGCACGCGGCCGTCGGGCATGAAGCGCAGGGCCAGCACATGGCCGTTGGGGTCGTCGGGCTCGATGTCGTAGATCACCGCGGTGCTGCCGTCCGAAAGCTGGCCGCGTGACCAGTCCCAGTGGCCAAAGCCGCACTCGATCGGCTCGTCGCCTTCGTTGGAGTCGAGATAGGCATGCCCCTTCCAGCTCATCTGGGGCTGTGTCAGGTTGACCTCGACGCGT
>JBILGP010000093.1:0-6428 GCA_044350985.1 Polaromonas sp.
GCGCGGTATTCCCGAGATCGGCCTGAAGTCGCTGGGCTTGATCGTTGGCATCTATGTGGTGACCTTTGTGGCCAGCATGGCCGAGCCGGGCTGGAAGGTCAAGAACACCTTCATCCTGGCCACTGGTCTGGCCATCCTGAGCTACCTGGCTTTTATTGTGCTGATCAAGCTGCAATTCCCGGTTTGGCCTGCCAATTTCACTGCTTGACCCCCCCCAAGACCGCTTAGGACCTACAAATGGATCTGATTTCCAATCTTGCCATGGGTTTCGGTGTGGCCTTCACGCCCATCAATCTGGCTTACGCACTCGTCGGTTGTATCCTGGGGACGCTGATCGGGGTGTTGCCCGGCATTGGCCCTGTGGCCACGATTGCCATGCTGTTGCCGGCCACCTATGCGCTGCCGCCGGTGTCTGCCCTCATCATGCTGGCCGGTATTTACTACGGCGCCCAGTACGGCGGCTCGACCACGGCCATCTTGGTCAACCTGCCGGGCGAGGCGTCCTCGGTGGTGACGGTCATTGACGGCTACCAGATGGCGCGCAAGGGCCGCGCCGGTCCGGCCCTGGCATCGGCCGGTATCGGCTCGTTTTTTGCCGGTACGGTCGGCACCATCATCCTGGCGGCGTTTGCACCGCCCCTGACCGAAGTGGCCTTCAAATTCGGCCCGGCCGAGTATTTTGCGTTGATGGTGCTCGGCCTGATCGGCGCGGTGGTGCTGGCCTCCGGCTCTCTGATCAAGGCCATCGGCATGATCTTGCTCGGGCTGCTGCTCGGCCTGATCGGCACCGACGTCAATTCCGGTGTGGCCCGCTTCTCCCTTGGCCAGCCCGAACTGACCGACGGCATTGGCATCGTGGCGCTGGCCATGGGTATTTTTGGCTATGGCGAGATCATTGCCAACTTGGCGCAGCCCGAGAGCGAGCGCGAGGTGTTTGCCTCCAAGGTCAAGGGCATCATGCCCACGATGCAGGACATCAAGGCCATCACACCGGCGATTTTGCGCGGTACGACCTTGGGTTCGATGCTGGGCATCTTGCCCGGCGGCGGTGCCTTGCTCGCCGCCTTTGCCGCCTACGCGCTTGAAAAGAAGCTCGGTACCAAGCCTGGCGAGGTGCCTTTTGGTCAGGGCAATATTCGCGGCGTGGCCGCGCCTGAGTCGGCCAACAACGCTGGCGCCCAGACCTCATTTATTCCGTTGTTGACGCTGGGCATTCCGCCCAACGCGGTGATGGCCCTGATGGTCGGCGCCATGACCATCCACAACATCCAGCCGGGCCCGCAGGTCATGACCAGCAACCCCGAACTGTTCTGGGGTCTGATCGCTTCCATGTGGCTGGGCAATGCGATGCTGCTGATTTTGAACCTGCCGCTGATTGGCATCTGGATCAAGCTGCTGACTGTGCCTTACCGCTACCTCTTTCCGGCCATCGTGCTGTTTTGCGCGATCGGTGTGTACTCCACCAACAACAACGTGTTTGACATCTGGATCGTGGGTGCGTTCGGCTTCGTTGGCTACCTGTTTTACAAGCTTGGCTGTGAGCCTGCGCCTTTGTTGCTCGGCTTTATCCTCGGTCCGATGATGGAGGAGAACCTGCGGCGCGCGCTGCTGCTCTCGCGCGGCGACTGGTCGGTGTTTGTGACACGTCCCTTGTCGGCCACCTTGCTGGGCCTGGCGGTGTTGATGCTGATCATCGTCTTGCTGCCGTCTGTCAAGAGCAAACGCCAGGAGGCCTTCGTCGATCCGGATTGATGCCGGCTTGGCGGTCCTCGGAACACGGCGCCGCAAGGCGCCGTTTTCGTCTGTTTTCCTAAAATGTCGCGCTTGCCCTTTCTCACCATGTCCAGCCTGCCATTTCATTTTCACAACCCTTACCCTTCGATCGGGCTGCCGCTGTTTGCGCGCAATGTGGTCTCGACTTCGCATCCAGCCGGCGCGCAGGCCGGCTTGAGGATGCTCCAGAGCGGGGGCAATGCGGTCGATGCCGCCATTGCTGCTGCCGCAGCCATGACGGTGGTCGAGCCCGTGAGCAATGGCTTGGGCAGCGACGCTTTTGCCATCGTCTGGGACGGACAGCGCCTGCACGGCCTCAATGCCTCCGGCCGAGCCCCTGCGCTGTGGACGCCGGCCTACTTTGAGGGCAAGTATGGCCAGCAGGCCAGCCCGCCCAAGCGGGGCATGGATTCAGTCACGGTGCCGGGCGCCGTGGCCGGCTGGGCGGCGCTTAGCGCGCGGCTGGGCCGCCTGCCTTTTGCCGACCTGATGGAGCCCGCCATCGAGTTGGCCGAGCGCGGCTACCTCGTGCCGCCGGTGGTGCAGCAAAAGTGGCAGGCCGCTGCGGGCGAACTGTCTGCTCTGCCCGGTTTTGCCCAGGCCTTCCTGCCCTGGGGCCGAGCCCCCGAGGTGGGCGAGCTGTTTCGCTTTCCAGCGGCAGCCCGGGCCCTGCGCCTTATTGCCCAGAGTGCGGGCGAGGCCTACTACCGCGGCCCGATCGCGCAGGCGCTCGAGCAGTTCTCCCGCGAGCAAGGCGGCGCGCTTCGTGCGAGCGATCTGGCCGTCTTCGAGCCCGAATGGGTCGAGCCGATCGCGCAGAACTACCGCGGCTACACCGTCCATGAGCTGCCGCCCAACGGGCAGGGCATTGCCGCCCTGATGGCCCTGGGCATGCTCGAGGATTTTGATCTGGCTGCTTTGCCCGTCGATGGCGCGGCCTGCCAGCATCTGCAGATCGAGGCCATCAAGCTGGCCTTTGCCGACGTCTACCGGCAGGTGGCCGAGCCGTCGGCGATGCAAGTCAGTGCGGCGCAGATGCTCGATCCGGCCTATCTGGCCGAGCGGGCGCGCCTGATCGACCCGGCTCGGGCGCAGGATTTCCAGGCGGGCAACCCGGTCAAGGGCGGCACCATTTATCTGAGCGCGGCCGATGAGCAGGGCATGATGGTCAGCTTCATCCAGTCCAACTACATGGGTTTTGGCTCGGGCTGTGTCGAGCCGCAGTTTGGCATCAGCCTGCAAAACCGGGGGCACGCTTTTGGTCTGCAGGCCGGGCCCAACCAGGTGGCGCCGGGCAAGCGACCGTTTCACACCATCATTCCGGCCTTTCTCAGCCGTGCCGGTCAGCCGGTGATGTCGTTTGGCGTGATGGGCGCCAACATGCAGCCGCAAGGCCATGTGCAGACCTTGGTGCGCATGCTCGACCATCGGCAGAGCCCGCAGGCGGCCTGCGATGCCCCGCGCTGGCGGTTTAACGCCGGCCTCGAAATCAACGTCGAGGCGGGCATGCACAGCGCCACGGTCCAGGGCTTGCAGGCCCTTGGGCACCGGGTCGAGGTGCTCAACGACTCCTACCAAGATTTCGGTGCCGGCCAGTTCATCTGGCGGGCTGGCGAGCCTGCGGTGCAGGGCTATGTGGCGGCCAGTGATCCCCGACGTGACGGTCAGGCGGTTGGATTTTGAGGCCCCAGCTCTCGCCCCTGCCGGCTGAGTCCGGGGGCGCGCACCGCTCGCAGTTGCTCGCGGGCCTGGCGCTGGCGGGAGCCGGCGCGATCGCTTTTAGCGGCAAGGCCATCATCATCAAGCTGGCCTACCGACACGAGGTCGATCCGGCAACGTTGATCATGTACCGCATGCTGCTGGCCCTGCCTTTTTTCGTCGCCATGGCCTGGTGGGCTGGCCGCGGGCAGGCGCCGCTGACCGCGCGCCAATGGCGCGGCGTTTTGTTCCTTGGCTTCATCGGCTACTACCTGTCGAGCTACCTCGATTTTCTGGGGCTGCAGTACATCAGCGCCTCGCTCGAGCGCCTCATCCTCTACCTCAACCCGACCCTGGTGGCTCTGCTCGGCTTGCTGCTGTACCGGCGCCGTGTGGGACTGCGCCAGGTGGTCGGCATGGCGGTCAGCTACAGCGGCATCTTGTTGGTGTTTGCACACGAGCTGGCCTTGCAGGGGCAGGCGGTGATGCTCGGCGGCGCCCTCGTGTTTGCCAGTGCTTTGTTCTACGCGCTCTACATGGTCTACAGCGGCGAGCTGGTGCAGCGCCTGGGTTCGCTGCGTCTGGTGGGCCTGGCCACCACCGTGGCCTGCTTGTGCTGCATCTTGCAGTTTTTGTGGCTGCGACCAATCTCGGCGGCCTCGGTGGTGCCCGAGGTGCTCTGGCTTTCGTTGATCAACGCCACCGTCTGCACGGTCGCGCCGGTGCTGCTGGTCATGATGGCCATCGAGCGCATCGGCTCGAGCCTGACCGCGCAGGTGGGCATGGTCGGCCCCATGGTCACGCTTTTGCTTAGCGGTTTGGTCCTGGGCGAGGTGATCAGCGCCTGGGTGCTGGCGGGCACGGCGCTGGTGCTGGGCGGCGTCTATGTGGTCACGCGCGGGCGCTGAGCGCGCCTGCGGGTTTGGGTCGTACGGGTTTCATTGAAGGAGAAGACCGATGGATTTAGGGATTGCGGGCCGTTGGGCCTTGGTCGGTGGGGCCAGCAAGGGTTTGGGCTTTGGTTGTGCGCAGGCGCTGGTGCGCGAAGGGGTGCATGTGCTGGTGGTGGCGCGTGGCGATCAGGCGCTGCAGCAGGCCGCCGGGCAGCTGCGCGCCCAGGCCCAGGCCGGCGCTCAGGTGCAGGCACTGGCCTGTGACATCACCACAGCGTCGGGGCGCGAGGCGATCTTTGGGCTGCGACGCGACTTTGACATCGTGGTCACCAATGCGGGCGGACCGCCCCCGGGCGACTTTCGCAACTGGGACCGCCAGACCTGGATCGATGCGATCGATGCCAACATGCTCACGCCGATCGAGCTGATCAAGGCCACGGTCGATGGTATGGCGGCGCGCGGCTTTGGCCGCATCGTCAACATCACCTCCAGCTCGGTCAAGGCGCCCATCGATATCCTGGGCTTGTCCAACGGTGCGCGCAGTGGCCTGACCGGCTTTGTGGCCGGATTGGCGCGCAGTGGGCTGGCCGCGCAGGGCGTGACGATCAACAACCTTTTGCCCGGCGCTTTCGACACCGACCGCCTGCGCGCCACCCAGGCCGCATCGGCGGCCAAATTGGGCCAGAGCGTCGACGAGGTCGCAGCCAGCCGACGCGAGGCCATTGCCGCGCGCCGTTTTGGGACAGCCGAGGAATTTGGCGAGGTCTGTGCCTTTTTGTGCAGCGTGCAGGCCGCTTACATGACCGGGCAAAACATCCTGCTCGACGGCGGCGCTTATCCCGGTACCTTTTAACCGGGCCGGGCCGCGCATTGGGTCGCGCCCGCCGTCGGCGCGCTGGCCTAGCGCCTCGATGAGATCACGATGCCGCCGACGATCATGGCAAAGGCCAGCAGGTGGTAGAGCTGCGGCGCCTCGCCGAGCAAGGCGGTCGACAGCACGGCCGCAAACACCGGCGAGAGGTTGCTGAAAAATGCCGCCACCTGCGGGCCGGCCCTCTGCACGCCCATGCCCCAGAACCGGTAGGCCAGCACTGCCGGCCCAACGGCGATGAAAACGATGGCTGCAACCACCGGCGCGCTCCAAAGAATCTGGGGCGAGCCCAAGCCCCATTCGAGGCCGGCGAACAGCGTGGACCACAGCAGGCCAAAGAGCACCTGGGCCATCAGAAAGCCGGCCCAGTGGCTGCGCAGGCTTTCGGGCTCCTTGGGATGGACCAGCATCCAGCTGTAGACGCTCCAGCACAGCGTGGCCAGCAGCACGTAGGCGTCGCCGGGCACAAAGCGCAGTTGCAACAGCACCTCCCACTGGCCGCGGCTGAGCACCAGCAGGACGCCAGCGATCGACAGCGCAGCGCCCAACCACTGCCGTCCGGTGATGGTTTGTGCATGCAGCAGCCGACCGATCAGCAAGGTCCACACCGGCATGCTGCCGGCCACCAGCGTGACGTTGACGGCGGTCGAGGTCTGCAGCGCCAGGTATTGAAGCGTGTTGTAGGCGCCGATGCTCAGCAGACCCAAGACCGCCAGCCGGCGCCAATGCGGCCAGATCGGCCCGCCGGGCCGCAGAAAACGGTAAGACAGGGGCAGCAAAATCAGCAGTGCCAGCAGCCAGCGCATCCAGTTGAGCGTCAGCGGCGGCACCTGATCGTGGATCCAGCGCCCGACCAGCGCGTTGCAGGCCCACAGCAGGGCCGACGCGGTCAGCAAGGCGGCGGTGACGGGCGTCAATTGGTGGACCATGATCGCACTGTAACCGGCGCGGCTACTGCGCCAGGCCCACCCGCCCCCAACCAGGGCGCCTGCCGTCCTGCGCGTCACGCGATTTCGTGTCACCATCGCGGTTTGTCTGGCAATCGCTCGATCACAAGGAGAATCCATGAGCAGCACCGTCTCGAAAGCCGTCCGAATTGAACGTTTTGGCGGCCCCGAAGAAATGCAACTGGTCGACGTCAGCGTCGGCGAGCCTGGCCCTGGCGAGGTGCGCATCCGCCACAAGGCCGTGGG
>JBILGP010000094.1:0-6289 GCA_044350985.1 Polaromonas sp.
GGATGGAAAAAAGAGCGTCTAAAAGACCCAAAAACGCACCGAAATGAAAAAGCAGCCGCGGGTGGGCGATCGCTACGCCGCCAAGAGTGAACGGCGCTCGATGGTGATAAGTTCTTTTTGCAGCGCTTGCCTGGCAAGAGCAAGGGCCAAGATCCCAGACAAGCCGGCCCGATCAGGGGGCGATGATCTCAAGCCGAGCGAAATAGCTCTTGTAGGACTTAGGGTCGCGGGTCAGCACGGCCAGGTTTGAGACGGCCGCGTGGGCGCCGATGTAGAAGTCGGGCAGCGGTTTATGCTTGGCTCCGCCCCGGCGCCGATACATGGCATAGGCGGCTGCAGTCAGAGATGCGCAGGCCCACGGCAGAGGCGTTCGCAGTGTGTCGTAGACGTCGAGCAGGGCGTCCAGGGCGCGGACATCAGGGCCCGGAATCAGCAACTCGGAGTAGATGACGATGTTCACATGGAGCGGGCACCGCTCGCTACAGTCTTGTAACTTCTGAGCTGCCCAGTCGCGCCAGGCACTGGTCTCATCAATACAGTCCAACCATATATTGGTGTCAACGAGGACACCGGCAGTCCCGTCGTAGTTGGCAAGACTAGCGGGGCCCACGGCGTCTGGTGCCCTTGTTGTCCTCGGTGGCTCCGGTCGCTTTATCGCCGCGAATGAAGCCCATGATTTCATCCGCACCGAGCTGCTTGAACTCAGCGCTGAACGTCCCGCGCACCCGTGCTGCCGCAGCCTTGAGCTGGGCCCGCCTGTCCTGCTTGACGCTCGTGCTCACTGGCGTGATAACGATCCGGCTGCCTTCAAGGCTGAAGGCGACTTCACTGCCGGGGGCCACACCGGCCGCCAAGCGAATGTGTTTGGGGATGGTGACTTGGCCCTTTTCGGTGACGAGCATGCAAGAGTCCACAGTAAGAATATGAAGTAAGAATCTTACGGTGAAGGCGGGCAGCGCGCAACAGCCGCAGTCTGCACGCACGCACCCAAGCCGCAGCCCCAGATCTCATCGGGAGATGCGGCCTGCTCAGCCGGAAAAACTCAAACCCGCTCAAGAATCAGCGCAATGCCCTGCCCCACGCCGATGCACATGGTGCACAGCGCGTAGCGACCGCCGGTGGCGTGCAAGCGGTTGACGGCGGTGGTGGCCAGGCGCGCGCCCGAGGCGCCCAGAGGGTGGCCCAGGGCGATGGCGCCGCCCCAAGCGTTGACGCGCTCGTCGTCATCGGCCAGGCCCAGGTCGCGCAGCACGGCAATGCCTTGCGCAGCAAAGGCCTCGTTGAGCTCGATCACGTCGAGCTGTGCCAGGCTCAAGCCGGTCAGCTCAAGCACCTTGCGAGTCGCTGGCGCCGGGCCCATGCCCATGATGCGCGGTGCCAGGCCTGCGGTGGCCATGCCCACCACGCGGGCCTTGGGGGTCAAACCGTTCTTGGCGGCGGCCGCTTCGCCAGCGAGCAGCAAGGCGCAGGAGCCGTCATTGACGCCCGAGGCGTTGCCGGCCGTCACTGTGCCATCGGGCCGCACCACACCCTTGAGCTTGGCCAGCGCTTCCAGGCTGGTCTCGCGCGGGTGCTCGTCCTTGTCGACCACGATCGCATCGCCTTTTTTCTGGGGGATGGTGACCGGGCAGATCTCGCGGGCCAGGTGCCCGGCTTTTTGCGCGGCCACGGCCTTCATTTGGCTGGCCAGGGCCATGCGGTCCTGCGCCTCGCGCTCGATCTTGTAATCGGTGGCCACGTTTTCGGCCGTCTCGGGCATGGAGTCGACGCCGTACTTTTCTTTCATGAGCTTGTTGACGAAGCGCCAGCCGATGGTGGTGTCGTAGACGGCATTGCTGCGCGAAAACGCGCTTTCGGCCTTGGGCATCACAAACGGTGCGCGGCTCATGCTTTCGACACCGCCGGCAATCATCAGGCCGGCCTCACCGGACTTGATGGCACGCGCGGCCGTTCCCACCGCATCGAGCCCCGAGCCGCAAAGGCGGTTGATGGTGGCCCCTGGCACCTCCACCGGCAGGCCGGCGAGCAAACTGGCCATGTGTGCCACGTTGCGGTTGTCTTCGCCGGCCTGGTTGGCGCAGCCATAAATCACGTCGGTGACGGCCGCCCAGTCGACCTGGGGGTTGCGCGCCATCAGCGCCTTGAGCGGGATCGCGCCCAAATCGTCGGTGCGCACGCTCGAAAGCGCGCCGCCGTAGCGGCCGAAGGGGGTGCGGATGGCATCACAAATAAAAGCGTGGGTCATGTCAGTCTCACAGGAAAGAAAAGAAAAAAGCCGCGCCGAGCGGGCTCAGAAGCCCATCTCAGACTTGCCATCTCAGACTTCAATAGGCAGGCCAACGAGCTGCTCGAGCTCGGCATGGGACAGGCCATCGACCGTATCAATCAGGCGCAAGCCCTGCGGCGTGCAAGCCAGGGTCGCGAGGTCGGTGTAGATGCGCTTGACGCAGCCAATACCGGTGAGAGGGTAGCTGCACTGCTGCACCACCTTGGACTGGCCGGTCTTGGTCAGCAGGTCCATCATGACCCAGGTTTGCTTGGCGCCGATGGCCAGGTCCATGGCGCCGCCAACCGCAGGAATCGCGTCTTTTTCACCGGTGCTCCAGTTGGCCAAATCGCCCGTGGCACTGACCTGAAAGGCGCCGAGCACGCAAATATCAAGGTGGCCGCCGCGCATCATGCCAAAGCTGTCGGCGTGGTGAAAGAAGGCGCCGCCGGGCAGCAGCGTGACCGGCTGCTTGCCCGCGTTGATCAGGTCGTAGTCTTCTTGGCCGGCCGCAGGGGCGGGGCCCATGCCCAGGATGCCGTTTTCACTGTGCAAGATCACCTCGATGCCCGCGGGCAGGTGGTTGGCCACCAACGTGGGCTGGCCGATGCCCAGGTTGACGTAGGCCCCGTCATGGATGTCGCGCGCCACGCGCTGGGCCAGGGCGTCCTTGCTGCGTTTGGTGTAACTCATGGTCAGGCTGCTTTCTTGAATCCGCCGGCCTGGGTGGCCACGCGCTCGACGCGCACGATGTGGGTGACAAAGATACCCGGGGTGACGATGTGCTCGGGGTCGAGCGCGCCCAGCTCAGCGATCTCGTGGACGGTGGCCACCGTCTTCTTGGCGGCCGTGGCCATGATGGGGCCGAAGTTGCGCGCGGCCTTGCGGTAGGTCAGATTGCCCCAGCGGTCGCCGCGCTCGGCACGAATCAGGGCCAGGTCGCCGTGGATCGGCATCTCCAGCACATACATCTTGCCGTTGATCTCGCGCGTCTCCTTGCCCTGGGCCAAATCGGTGCCGTAGCCGGTGGGCGAAAAGAAGGCACCGATGCCGGCACCGGCGGCGCGGATGCGCTCGGCCAAATTGCCCTGCGGGGCCAGCTCCAGCTCGACCTGACCCGAACGGTAGAGGCCGTCAAACACGTGGCTGTCGACCTGGCGCGGAAAGCTGCAAATCACCTTGCGCACCCGGCCAGCCTTGAGCAGCGCCGCCAGGCCGGTTTCGCCATTGCCGGCGTTGTTGTTGACGATGACGAGATCGCGCGCGCCCTGGGCAATCAGCCCATCGATGAGTTCATTGGGAATGCCGGCAGTGCCAAAGCCGCCGATGAGCACGGTGGCACCGTCGCGCAAGCCAGCCAGGGCCGCTTCGACCGAAGGGGCGATTTTGTTGATCATGAAGTGGGATCTTTCGATAAACAGCAGCCAACACCGGCCCAAGGGGTTGCCGACTCGACCCAATGGACTGCCCGCACGCCGGCGATGAATGACAGAGTAAATTCTAGTCCCGTGCCCGGCAGCGGCTGGCGGCTGGGCAGCCGGCCCAACTGACGCTCGCTCAATCCCATTTAAGCTCGGTTAACCTCGTTCAAGCTCCTACCATGTTCACACCCTCCCAAGCCGATGTGCGCAAATTCTTTTGCGCGGTCCATGCCAAGTCACGGGCGGGCGAGCCGATGACGGCGCTCGAAACCCTGGCCGGTCAGTGGATAGCCGAACACCCCGAGTACCACGCCGACCTGGCCGATGCCGAACAGGCGCTCTCGCGCATGTACGAGGTTGAAGACGGACGCACCAACCCGTTTTTGCATCTGTCCATGCATTTGTCGATCAGCGAGCAATGCTCGATCGACCAGCCGCGCGGCATCCGCCAGGCCCTCGAGTTGCTGACGGTGCGGCGCCAGTCCTTGCACGAGGCCCACCACGAGGCCATGGACTGCCTGGGGCGCATGATCTGGGAGAGCCAGCGCTCCAATCGGCCGCCCGACGGACCGGCTTATCTCGACTGCGTACAGCGCCGCGCCACTAGGGACTGAGCCCGAGAATCAAAAAAGCCGCCCGAAGGCGGCTTTTTTAAGGCTTGAGCGCTTTAGCGAAAGCGGCTTTGCGGCACAACCTTCATGTCGCCGGGCAGCGAGGCCAGGTAGTTGGCGATCTGCTTGAGTTCGGCATTGGTGTACTGCTTGGCAAAGCCGGCCATGATGGCGTTGTTGCGACCGACCACCTGGTTGGCGTCGTTCTTGTAGGCCTTGAGCGCGACAAACAGATAGTCGGCATGTTGGCCCGCGAGTTTGGGGTAAGACGGGTCGATCGGGGTGCTGTAGTTGGCGCCGTGGCAAGACGCGCAATTGGCCTTGTTGAGCAAGGCGGTGACCTGGGCGCTGGGCGCCTTGACGTCCTTGGGCGCGACCGACTTGCCGCCGGGCAGACCATGCTCGCTGTAGTAGGCGGCCAGATCGGCCATGTTTTGGTCCGTCAGGGACTCCGAAATGCCACGCATGGTGGGGTGGCGGCGCTCGCCTTTTTTGTAGGCATTGAGCGCAGCGACGATGTACTTGGCGCTCTGGCCGGAGATCATGGGCACCCGGTAGACCTCGGGGAAGCTGGCCTGGTAGCCCTTGATGCCGTGGCAGCCGATGCACATGGCGGCAATGCCCTCGCCCGCCTTGGCGTCGCCCTTGATATCCTGGGCATGAACCGCGGTCGTCCCAAGGGAGACAATCGCGGCGAAAAACATGGAGATCAGCTTCATCATTTTGAGCGCACAATCCGGTGGTCGACTGAAAAAACTCGCAAATTATAGCCAGCGCCTTGAGGCAAACCTGAACCCCTGCTGACAGCAAGGACCGCATGTGCGAATGCCGGCGCCATCAACCCGACCCTGAGTCCACCATGAAATTCAAAGGCTCTGAACACTACATCGCCACCGACGACCTGATGCTGGCGGTCAATGCCGCGGCGACGCTGAAAAAACCGCTGCTCGTCAAAGGCGAGCCGGGCACCGGCAAGACCATGCTGGCTGAAGAGGTGGCCGCAGCGCTCAATATGCCGCTGCTGCAGTGGCACATCAAGTCGACCACCAAGGCACAGCAAGGCCTTTACGAGTACGACGCCGTCTCGCGCCTGCGCGACTCGCAACTGGGCGACGAGAAGGTCAAGGACATCCACAACTACATCGTCAAGGGCGTGCTGTGGCAAGCGTTTACCGCCGAGCAGCCGGTGGCCCTGCTGATCGATGAGATCGATAAGGCCGACATAGAGTTTCCCAACGATCTGCTGCGCGAGATCGATCGCATGGAGTTCTACGTCTACGAGACGCGCGAGCTGATACGCGCCCGTCACCGGCCGCTGGTGTTCATCACCTCCAACAACGAAAAAGAGCTGCCCGATGCCTTCTTGCGCCGCTGCTTTTTCCATTACATCAAGTTCCCCGACGCCGAGACCATGAAAAAGATCGTCGGCGTCCACTTCCCGGGCCTCAAGCAAGAACTGCTGGCCGCGGCGATGAAGACCTTCTACGACGTGCGCAACCTGCCGGGCCTGAAGAAAAAGCCTTCCACCTCGGAGCTGCTGGACTGGCTCAAGTTGCTGGTGGCCGAAGACATGCCCGCCGAAGCCCTGCACAGCAAGGACGACAAGGTGGCGGTGCCCCCTCTGGTGGGCGCGCTGCTCAAAAACGAACAGGATGTCAGCCTGTTTGAAAAGCTGGTCTTCATGAACCAGCGCAACCGTTAAAGCCGCTGGGCCCGCTTCTTCGACGCAAGCCATGCAAAGCCACGGCAGACTCTGGCAAGAAGGCATCAGCGACGCCATCGGCTTCGTGGTCGGGGCGCTGGCGGGCTTTTGGCTCGGCCAGCTGATCGGGCTCGATGTGTTTGAGCCGGGCTACGGTGTGGCATCACTGGGCGGCATCGTGCTGGTGGGTCTGGGCGCGGGCGTGGGCCGCAGGCTCGCGCGCAACTGGCGCGACCGGCGATCGCGCAGCGATGAAGACCCTCCTTTGCAACCCTGAGCCATGACTTTT
>JBILGP010000095.1:0-6220 GCA_044350985.1 Polaromonas sp.
CTCTGGCTCGGGCTGGCCGAGCTACTTCGCCCCCCTCAGCCCCGACGCCGTCGAAACCCAGGAAGACCGATCGGTGTGGCTGGGCGTGCGCACCGAGGTGCACTGCCCCGACTGCGGCGCGCATCTGGGCCATGTGTTTCCCGACGGGCCCAAGCCCACAGGCCTGCGTTACTGCATGAACTCGGCCTCGCTCGACTTCAAGCCCCGCTCGGCGCCCTGACTTGGCACACTGAACCGGCCGCTTATCATCGCAACCCATGAAACTTCTGCTCGACTTTTTACCCATCTTGCTGTTCTTCGGCATGTTCAAGTACGCCGAAGGCCAACCCGAATGGGCCGCTGCCACGGCCAGCCATTACCTGGGCTTCATGGTGGCCGGCTCGGTGGTCGGCCCTGCCGAGGCGCCGGTGCTGCTGGCCACCGTGGTGGTCATTTTGGCCACGCTCGCACAAATTGCCATCCTCATGGCGCGCGGCCAGAAGATCGAGACCATGCTGTGGGTGAGCCTGGCCCTGGTGGTGGTGCTCGGCGGCGCCACGATCTACTTTCACACCGAAACCTTCATCAAATGGAAGCCGACGCTGCTGTACTGGGCGATGGCGGGCGGCCTGCTGATCGGCCAGTTGCTCGGCAAAAACGGCATCCGAGCGCTGATGGGCTCGCAGTTGAGCCTGCCCGATCCCGTTTGGCTGCGCGTCAACCAAGCCTGGATGGCGTTTTTTACCTTCATGGGCGCGCTCAATTTGTGGGTGGCCTACGAGTTCTCGACCAGCGCCTGGGTCAACTTCAAGCTCTTTGGCGGTATGGGGCTGATGTTCGCCTTCGTGCTGGGCCAGGCCTTGTATCTGAACAGATACCTGCAAAACGACGAGCCTCCCGGTGAGGGCAAACCATGACCGCAGCGCCCGTGCTGTTGCCGCGAGCTGGCGAGTTGCGCACCCGTTTGATTGAACGCCTGGCCCCCCACGAGTTGGAGGTGATCGACGAGAGTGCGGCTCACGCCGGCCATGCGGGTGCGGGCGAGGCCGGCTACGGCACGCATTTTCGGGTGCGCATCGCTTGCGAGCGATTTGCAGGCATGGGCCGGCTCGCCCGTCACCGCCTTGTGTATGATGCGCTGCAAGAATTTCTGGACCGCGGCCTGCATGCCCTGGCCATCGAAACCCTCGATGGGCGCCCCGGCACCGCTCAAGCATCCCCGAGCGCAGCCCTCCATGCAAACCCAAATGCATCCTCCGACACATCCTGACAAGCTCGCCTTGAAGCTTCTTTGATTCTTTTCTTCGCCTCCCACCCGAACCTCTATAACTTGCAAATCGCTATGAAACACACTGCACTCAAAGCCCTGGCGCTGGCCAGCATGCTGTCCCTGACCGCCGGCGCTGCTCTGGCTCAAAACGTGGCCATCGTCAACGGCAAAGCTGTGCCCAAGACCCGGCTTGACGCCCTGGCCACACAAATCGAGCGCGCGGGCCGACCGGTCACGCCTGAGATGCAGAGCCAGTTGCGCGACGAGGTCATTGCCCGCGAAATCTTCATGCAAGAGGCCGACAAGCAGGGCCTGGCCCAGAGCGACGACTTTCGCAACCAAATGGAACTGGCCCGCCAGAGCATTTTGATTCGCGAGCTGTTCAGTGAGTTCCAGAAAAAGAACCCGGTCACCGACGCCGAGATGAAGGCCGAGTACGACAAGTTCGTTGCGGCCAACAGCGGCAAGGAATACAAGGCCCGACACATCCTGGTGGAGAAGGAAGCAGAGGCCAAAGCGATCATCGCCCGCCTCAAGAAAGGCGCGAAGTTCGAAGACATCGCCAAGAAGCAGTCCAAAGATCCTGGATCGGGCGCCAACGGCGGCGATCTGGACTGGTCCACCCCGGACAGCTACGTCCCCGAGTTCGGCCAGGCCATGACCAAACTGAACAAAGGCCAGACGACCGATGCGCCGATCAAAACCCAGTTTGGCTGGCACATCATCCGCCTCGACGACATCCGCACGCCGCAACTGCCCGGCTTCGATCAGGTCAAGCCTCAGTTGCAGCAGCAAATGACCCAGCAAAAGCTCGGCAAGTACCAAGAAGAGCTGCGCGCCAAAGCCAAGATTGAGTGAGGCCAGGCCCTAAGGAAGGTCTGCACAACGCCGTCATCGCGAGGAGCGCAGCGACGTGGCGATCCGTGGACTTTTGATTTATCAACGTTTTCTGGATTGCCACGCTTCGCTCGTAAATCGGGGTCAGTAAATCGGGGTCAGAGTCACATTAATTTTTGTCAACTGCCCTGGCCGCCCGTCCTCAGGGCGTGCTGCCTGGCTCGATCAGGCGCACCCCAAAGGGCGGGTTTTGCGTCAGGTCCACGCTGACCAGGCAGGCTCTGACATCGCTGCCCCCGGGTACCTCCAGCCTGTACAGGTTTTGCAGCGACTGACCGTTGACACGAAACGGCCGGTCCAGCCGGTGGCGGTGACTGTCTCCGTGTATCAACAAGACAGGCAGCTCCGAGGCCGCGGCCAGGGGCAACAGCGTCTGCCCGATGCTGCTGCGAAACCCTGAGCTGCTGGGAAAGGGCTCGAACAGATTGCGCCCAAGCAAAGGGTTGGCCTGCATGGCCAGCACGATGGCCCGAGCGCCGGTGCGCTGGGCGTACTCAAAGCCTGCCTGCAGCCAGGCTGTGTTGGCTGCGTCGCGCCGCGCATATTCATCCATAGCACCCGGCACTTCGGTTTGCATGTTGTTGTTGCTCCCCACCACGTGCACCGTCAGGAAAAGCACACCCGCGTGCAGCCAGCGCTGATTCTCAACGAATTGAGCGTGCTCGGGCATCAGTTCGGACTGGCTTTGCAGCGCAAGGGGCCTCATCCCCAATGAGCGCCGCGGGGGGAAAAACAGCGTCCTTAAAGCGCCCAGGCGTTCCTGGGGCCGATAGCTGCCATTGCTCGGCCGGTGGCAGTCGGTCCATTCGTTGTCGCCCGGTGTGTAGATCAAAGCCGGATCGAATTGATCAAAATGCGCCCTCTGGGCCGCAAACTCCTCATCGGAGCACAGCGTCCCCCCCGATTTGATGTCTCCCACGTGGATCGAGAACACCGGCTTGTGCGCATTGATCGAGGCAATGAGCTGGCGATACGGGGGATAGGCGCTGCGCGGCGAGCCATAGGGCAGATCGCCCAAAGCCACGAAGGCAAAAGCCTGCGCCAGTGCCGGCACCACAAGCAAGGCCAGCGCGAGCGAGGAACGACCCAGCCGAGCTAACATTGACCGCATGCGCAGGATCAGAACCAGCACCAAAAGCCGGTGCAGTGGCCGGTGACAAGCTGAACCAGCCCATCGACACACATGCCCAACACCATGACCGGCAGCACCAGGTACACGATTGCCCAGACCACGGCCCACAGAGTGGGACGCGGCTCGGCAATGCGCTGGCCCATCACCTCTTCGGGCTGGGCTCTCTTGAGGGCACGGATCCATCGATGGGTCATGGTGCCCCGATTCTAGGCCGATGAAAGCGAGCTGGGACACCTTTGCGCAGCGCGACTGGGACGCCGCCCACAGTCAGATCGCTGGCGCCTTGCAGCAGGACTGGGCCTACGGCTCAACCATGCGCCTGCTGGGCGTGCCCGTGCTGCGCGCTTGCGTCGAACAAGACGGCGCGCCCGTTGCCTTGGCCCAATTCATCGTGCGCCGCTTTGGCCCCGTGGCCAGCGTGTCGCTGTGCTCGCGCGGCCCGCTGTGGCTGGCAGCCGCCCTCGATGGGGCCGACAAGGCCAGAGCGCACCGCGCCTTGCGAGCGAGCTTGCCCTTGCGCGGCCTGCGCTTTTCGATGATCACCCCGGAGGAAACGCAGCAGCAGGCGCACGGCCTCAAGCCCTGGCGGCGCGTGATGACCGGCTACGGCACCGTGCTGGTGGACCTCGAGCCGGAACTGGACGCCCTGCGCGCCGGGCTGGAGGGCAAGTGGCGCAACCGGTTGGTCGCGGCGCAGGCCAGCGATCTGACCGTGCACCGCATTGGCACCAACCCCGGCCAGTACCGGTGGCTGCTTGACCAGGAGGGCGAGCAGCGACAAACCAAGGGCCTGGCCGGTCTGCCGCTGAGCTTTTTCGAGCCCTATATTCAATCGCGCCAGCAACCCGCCCAATGCGTGCTCAGCCTGCGCGCCGACCTCGGCCGCGAGCGCGTGGCCGCCATGATGTTCCTCATCCACGGACAGGCGGCCACCTATCAGGTCGGCTGGTCGAACCCTCAGGGGCGCGATCTCAATGCCCACAACCTGCTGCTCTGGCAAGCCATGGGTGAGCTCAAGGCTCGGGGCGTGCGCCGCCTCGATCTGGGTGGCATCAACACCACCCGCAGCGCCGGCCTGGCCCGCTTCAAGCTTGGCACAGGCGGCCAGGTTCATGTGCTGGCGGGCACCTACCTGGCTTGAAGGCGGCTCAAAAGCCCCGAAAACTTCGACAATACCCCCATGCGCCAGCACCACATTGAACTGCTCTCCCCCGCACGCACGGCAGACATCGGCATCGAGGCCTTCAACCACGGAGCCGATGCGGTCTACATTGGCGGGCCCTCTTTTGGCGCGCGCACCGCGGCCGACAACAGCGTGAGCGAGCTGGGCCGACTGGCCCGCCACGCCCACCGCTTTGGCGGCCGGGTGTTTGCCACGGTCAACACCATCTTGCGAGACGACGAGCTTGAGCCCTGCCAAAAGCTGATCTGGCAGCTCTATGAGGCCGGCGTGGACGCGCTCATCATTCAGGACATGGGTATCCTGCAAATGGACCTGCCGCCCATCCAACTGCATGCCTCAACCCAGACCGACATCCGCACGCCCGAAAAAGCACGTTTTCTGCAAGACGCGGGCTTGTCGCAGCTGGTGCTGGCGCGCGAGCTGACGCTGCCGCAGATTGCGGCGATACGCGAGGTGATCGATACCGACCGCTGTCTCCTCGAATTTTTTATTCATGGTGCGCTTTGCGTGGCCTACAGCGGCCAGTGCTACATCAGCCATGCGCACACCGGGCGCAGCGCCAACCGCGGCGACTGCTCGCAAGCCTGCCGCCTGCCTTATGAGGTCAAAGACAGCGCCGGGCGCATCGTCGCGCACGACAAGCATGTCTTGTCCATGAAGGACAACAACCAGAGCGAGAACCTGCGCGCCCTGATCGACGTGGGCCTGCGCAGCTTCAAGATTGAAGGCCGCTACAAGGACATGGCCTACGTCAAGAACATCACCGCGCATTACCGCAAGCTGTTCGATGAGATCCTGGAGGATAGGCCCGAACTGGCGGCGGCTTCACACGGCACAACCCGCTTCACTTTCGAGCCCGACCCCAACCAGAACTTCAACCGCGAATTCACCGACTATTTTGTGCAAGGCCGCAAAGAAGACATCGGCGCTTTTGACACCCCCAAGAACCCGGGCCAGCCCATCGGCTGGATCAGCCAAGTGGCGATGGACCATGTGGAAGTCACTCTCGACGATGCGGCCACCGTGCTGCACAACGGCGACGGTCTGTGCTACTACGACTTGCAAAAAGAGCTGGTGGGTTTGCAGATCAACCGCGCCGAGTCGGCCCGCTCGGGTGTCTGGAAACTTTGGCCCAAGGACCCGATGATCAGCTTCAAGGACCTGCGCAAGGGCACCATGGTCAACCGCAACCGCGACATGAGTTGGGTTCGAACCCTCGAAAAGAAGTCCTCAGACCGCCGCATCGGGGTGTGGCTCAAGCTCGAAGAAAGCGCGCAAGGCCTGCAACTGAGCTTGACCGACGAGGCCGGCTACAGCGCAGCGGCCAGCATCGCCCTGCCCTGGCAAGCACCCAAAGACCCGCATGGCGCCCACGACGCGCTCACGGTGTCATTGGGCAAACTGGGCGAGACGATTTTCGAGGCAATCGATGTGCAGGTGGCCCTGCCCCGCCCCTGGTTTGTACCGCCCTCGCAGCTCAACGCGCTGCGCCGGCAGGCGGTGCTGGCGCTTGAAGAGGCCCGCCTGGCCGGCTTTGAAAGGCTGCCCCCGGGCCGCCCGGTCCAGCCGCCAGCGCCCTACCCCGAAGAGCACCTGACCTACCTGGCCAATGTGTTCAACGAAAAGGCGTGTGAGTTTTACGCGCTCCACGGTGTCAAAGTGATCGAGCCGGCCTACGAGGCGCAGCAGGAAGAAGGCGAAGTCAGCCTCATGATCACCAAGCATTGCGTGCGCTTCTCACTGAGCCTGTGCCCCAAGC
>JBILGP010000096.1:0-6210 GCA_044350985.1 Polaromonas sp.
CTCCATCGGCGGCTTTCAGGTCAACCCGAACTTTCTCACGGGCGCCTATTCCATGACCAAGTACGCGGTGGTGGCGCTGTCCGAAGGCTTGCACAACGAGTTGCAAGGCAGCCCCATCGGCGTGTCCATTCTGGCGCCGGCGGCTGTGGACACGCAAATTCATCTGTCCGAGCGCAGCCGCCCCGAGCGCCTGGGCGGGCCGACGGTGCGCGCGCAAAACCATTTCATGGGCGATCTGATTCGCGGCGGCATGACGCCTGAGGCGGTCGGCGAGCGCGTGGCCCACGGCATCGAGACCAACGAGCTTTACATCTTCACCCACCCCGAGACCCAGCACTGGCTGGACCGGCGCCATGCGGCAATTACCGCCGCCTTTGACGAAGCGCGCCGCCTGGCCCAAGATCAATCGGCTTAAGGCCGCAGGAGAGATTCATGCTCGACGGCCCCGCCAAGCCCAGCGCGAAACGGCCGCACATCGTCGGCCTGGGCGGCACCACACGCATCGGCTCCTCGTCGGAGGCCGCCCTGCGCTACAGCATGGGCCAGTTGGCTGAGATGGGCGCCAGCACCGAGCTGATCGCCGGCCCGCTGATCGATCTGCCCATGTACGACCCTGCCGATCCGCACCGCAGCCCGTCGGCGCGCCGGCTGGTGCAGTCGCTCAGGCGGGCCGATGGTGTGGTCATTGCCACACCGTCCTATCACGGCGCTTTGTCGGGGGTCATCAAGAACGCGCTCGACTATGTGGAAGACCTGCGCGAGGATGCCCGCCCCTACTTTGACGGTCGGGCGGTGGGCATTCTGATCACCGCCCACGGCGCCCAGGCGCTGGGCACCACCTTGATGGGCGTGCGCGCCATCGTCCACGCCCTGCGCGGCTGGCCCACCCCGTTTGCGGCCACCCTCAACGGCCAGAGCCGACCCTTTGAAAACGGCCTGCCGGCCAATGAAGAAGTCGCTGGCCAGCTGCGCACGGTGGCGCAGCAGGTCTATGAATTCGCCTGCGCACAGCAGATACTGCGCGAGCGATTGGAGCCGACACACGCGATGGCCGCGGTCGGAACCTGAGGGATGTGCTGCCACATCAAGGGGCGGCGCAAAAAGGCCAGGCCAGGGGCAAGGAGCATCGGCTCACAGCCCCTGGACTGGCAGGTACTTAACCCCCCGCGCAGGCGGGTCAACTGGAGACAACTAGCGTGAAAACACTTTTTCTTCGTACGGCCGGTCTGGTCGCTGCTCTGGTGACGGCAGGCACAGTCAGCGCGCAGACCGTCAGCATTTCCACCCTGCCGCCGGGCTCGGTCAACAATGTGCAGACCCAGGCGATTGCCAAGGTGGTGCAAAAAGCCGCCGGCATGCAGATGCGGGTGGTGACCTTCAATTCGCCCCATGCTTCCATGGGTGCGGTACAGGCCGGCCAGGCCGCCTTCACCTTCATGTCCAATGACGAGTTGGGCATCGCAGTACGGGGCAAAGACGAGCACCAGGGCAAGCCCATGGACAAGCTGCGCCTGGCCGCGGTGGTCTTCCCCTTCAAGGTGGGCATCCTGGTGCGCAAGGACTCCAACATCAACTCGGTGGCCGACCTCAAGGGCAAGCGCTTCCCCACCGGCTGGCAAGGCTTTCCGCAGGGCATTGCGCTGGCCAATGCGATGCTCGCCACCGCCGGGCTGTCTTTGAAAGACGTCGATGGTGTGCCCACCGCCAACTTGCTGCGCGCCGCCGATGACTTCAAGGCCGGCCGCCTGGACGCCACCTTGTTTGCCATTGGCGCGCCCAAGATGGCCGAAGTCGATTCCGCTGTGGGCATACGCTTCCTGAGCCTGGACAACAGCGACAAGGCCAAGGCCGCCATGGCCGCCATTCGGCCTGAGTACACCGTGGCCTCACAAACGCCCGCACCGCCGCTCAATGGGGTGATCGGCACCACCAACCTCATGCAGTACGCGATGACGGTGGGCACCAGCGCCGACGCCGATGAAGAGTCGGTCTACAAAGTCGTCAAGGCCCTGCACCAAAACAAGGCTGAACTGGTGGCCACCCACCCGTCGTTCATGGCCATGGACCCTGCCCAACTGGCCCTGCAGCAACCTGGCGTGACTTACCACCCGGGCGCGATCCGCTACTACAAAGAAGTCGGCATCTGGCCGGTCAAGTGAGCGCCCAACGCCACCCACAAAAACAAGCTTAAAACGGGAGATACCCCATGGCCATGCCAGGCGAAGAAGACCTTCAACCCCCATCGGGCAGCACCATGTCAGTCGCCACGGCTGCGATGGGCGCATTGATCGGCCTGGGCGGCATCGCCTGGGGCGCCGATCTCTACCGAACAGTGGGCTGGGACTTCCTGGCCGAGCAGTTCCTGGCCGTGGTGCTCGGGCTGGCCATGGGCATTATTTTCCTGATCAAGCCCTTGCGCAGCAGCAGCGGCCCCACGCGCGCCTCGGCCCCCTGGTACGACTGGGTCCTGTCCCTCGGGTCGGTGGTCCTGGGCGTCTACCTGGGTTGGCACTACCCTCGCATGCTCGGTGAATTTTTCAATTCACCGCTGGACGTGGTGGTGTGCTGCTCGCTGCTGTTCGTGCTGGTGGTTGAAGGCCTGCGCCGGGCCTCGGGCTGGGCGCTGGTGATTGTGGTGTTGGCGTTTTTTGCTTACGCCCTGGCCGGCCACAAGGTCGGCGGGGCGCTGCAAACCCGCGAGGTCAATCTGAGCGGCCTCTTGGTCTACCTCGGCCTGGACTCGAGCGGGCTGTTCGGTCTGGTGCTGCTGATCGGGGTGACGGTGGTCATTCCCTTTGTGTTCTTCGGGCAGTTGCTGGCGTCTTCTGGCGGCGCGAATTTCTTCAACGACATTTCGATCGGCCTGATGGGCCGCTTTCGCGGCGGCGCGGCCAAGATCTCCATCTTGGCCTCCTCGCTGTTTGGCTCCATCAACGGCATCGTGGTCTCCAACATCCTGGCCACCGGCGTGGTCACCATCCCCATGATGAAACGCTCGGGCTTCAAGCCCGAGCAGGCCGCAGCGGTCGAGGCGACCGCCTCCAATGGCGGGCAGATGATGCCGCCTGTCATGGGCGCGGTGGCCTTTTTGATGGCCGACTTCCTGCAGATCAGCTATGCCGAGGTGGCCATCGCGGCGCTCGTGCCTTCGCTGCTGTACTACATCGCCCTGTTCATCCAGGCCGACCTTGAGGCGGCCAAGGGCAAGGTCCTGCGCGTGCCGGCCAAAGACATTCCCAAGATGATCCAGGTGTTGGCCAAAGGCTGGCTGTTCATCCTGCCCTTTGCCGTGCTGATCTATGCCCTGTTCTGGGAAAACCGGGAACCCGAAAACGCCGCCATCTTCGCCAGCTTGGCCGTGATGCTGATCGGCTTTGCCTTTGGCTATGGCGCAGATCGGCTGTCGCCAAAAGAGTTGTGGCAATGCGTGGTGCGCACCGGCGTGTCATCGGCCGACATCATCATGATCTCAGCGGCGGCCGGCTTCATCATGGGCATCTTGCAGATCACCGGCCTGGGCTTTGCGCTAACGCTCTACCTGGTCGAGCTGGGCCAGGGCAATGTGTTTTTGCTGCTGCTCATCTCTGGCGCGCTGTGCATTGTGCTGGGCATGGGCATGCCCACGCTGGGCGTGTATGTGCTGCTGGCGGTGCTCTTTGTGCCGGCCTTTGTCGAAGTAGGCGTCTCGCCCATCGCCGCGCACATGTTCATCTTGTACCTGGGCATGATGTCTTTCGTCACGCCGCCGGTGGCGATTGCGGCCTTTTTTGCCGCCAACTTGGCCGGCGCCGACCCCATGCGCACCGGTTGGGTGTCTATGCGGTTTTCCTGGACCGCCTACATCGTCCCGTTCATCTTTGTGTTTTCACCCAGCCTGCTGCTGCAAAGCACCTCCTGGACAGAGACCGCCTTCAGCATCACCATGGCCATCGTTGGCGTGTGGTTTGTGTCTGCGGGCATGGTCGGCTACGGCCTGCGCCTCATGAGTGGCTGGCTGCGCGCCGCCTCCATCACGGCCGGCGCGCTCTTGCTCTTGCCCCTCGGGATGGCCGGTTGGGTGGTTTATGCCAATGTGCTCGGCGTCGTGCTGGCGGTGGCGGTGACTGCTGTGGGACTGGCCGACCGCCGCAAGGACCTGGCCCGGGTGTCGGCCGAATCGGCTTCAAGCCGGCCCTGATGGAGCAACAGACCGATGCGCATGGCGCATCGGTCACAAGGATGAACCCACATGCGTTTTTGCCGCTTCAATGACAACCGACTGGGCGTGGTCCGGGACGAGCTGGTCCACGACGTCACCGCCGTGCTCGACGGCCTGCCCGCCCTGCGCTGGCCCACCCCGCCGGGCGACCACTTCTTCAACCACTTTGACGCGCTGCGGCCACAGATGCAGGCGCGGGCCGACCAGGTGCCGGGGACGTCGATCGAGTCGGTCAAGCTGCTCTCGCCGGTGGCCAACCCGGGCAAGATCGTCGCAGCGCCGGTCAACTACGCCTTGCACCTCGACGAGTCGCGCGCCGACAAGGCCATCAACTTTGGCACCCAGGTCAAGACGATTGCCGACTACGGCGTCTTTCTCAAGGCCACCAGCTCGGTGATCGGCGCCAGCCAGACCGTGATGGCCGACTGGCCCGATCGGCGCATCGACCACGAGGTCGAGCTGGCCCTGGTCATCGGCCGCAAGGGCTTTCGAATCCCAGAGTCGCAGGCGCTGTCACACGTGGCCGGCTACATGATCGGGCTGGACATGACGATACGCGGCACCGAAGACCGCTCGTTTCGCAAATCGCTCGACACCTTCACCGTGCTCGGGCCCTGGCTGGTCACCGCCGACGAGCTGGGCGACCCCAGCCAGCTCGATCTGGAGATCACGGTCAACGGCCAGCCCCGGCAAAAGTCCAACACCGCCTTGCTGATCTGGAATGTGCAAAAGCTCATTGCCTACGCCAGCCAAGCCTACACGCTCTACCCGGGCGATGTGATCATGACGGGAACCCCCGAGGGTGTGGCACCGGTTGTCCCGGGCGACACCATGCACGCTCGCATCGAGCGCATTGGCCAGATGCAGGTGGCGGTCGGGCCTTGAGCGCGCCCTTCAGCCGGCGCCCGAGGCGCGCGTCGCAAACACGCGGGTGCCAGCCAGCACGCCGGCCAGCAACAGGGCAATGCCGGCCCAGGTCCAGGGCTCGGGCCAGAGCGCGCGGTGCATGAAGCCATAGGCCAGCGCGGTCAGGGTTTCAAACACGATGAGCTGGCCGCTCAAAGAGGTGGGCAGCAGGCGGCTGGCCTGGTTCCAGCACAGCGTGCCCAGCCAGGAGGCCAGCAGCCCAATGGCCAGCATCAGGCCCACATACTCCAGCGGACGCGGCCCCAGGGCGGGAGCGCCTGCGCCGCTGCCAGCTGCAGCGAGCTGATAGAGCAGCATGCCCAGCGCCGCAAGCGGCAAGGTGGCCAGCCCCTGCGCGGTGGCCCAGGTGCCCGAGCCCACCGAAGTGTTGCGCTGCATCCAGGCGGCATTGCGGATCGGGTACCAGGTCCAGCAAACCAGCGCGGCCAGGGCCAGCGCCAAGCCCAGGCCCAAACCGGCACCGGTCACCTGCCCGAGCGCGATGCGCTGCATCTCCACCGACTGCACCGCTGCAATGCCCGCGGCAATCAGCAGCAGAGGCAGGGCGAGCCGCCGCCACGCGATGTCGCGCTGGGACAGGTTGGCGCACACCGCAATGACCACCGGCAAGGTGCCGATGATCACCGTCGGTAAGGGCACGCCGGCGAGCTGAATGGCCGACGACAAGGCCAGGTAGTACAGCACATTGCCCACGGCCGCGAGCTTGAGCGCCTCGATCCAGTCGGCCCGCGTGAGCCGCGCCAGCGCCCGCCTGTCGCGCCAGGCCAGCGGCAGCGCGATCAGCCCGAAGGCCAGGTAACGGCCAAAGGTGAGCATGGCTGGCGAGTAGTCGGGCAGCAGCACGGGGGCCACGAACACCAAGCCCCAGGCCAAGCCAGCGGCCAGGGCAAAGGCAACCCCCGCGGCCAAGCGCGACGGCGCAATGGACTCATGCAACATGGGGCGCGAGTATGCCGCACGGCTGCTGGCAAGAGC
Organism: Polaromonas sp.; assembly: GCA_044350985.1. Taxonomy (GTDB): domain Bacteria; phylum Pseudomonadota; class Gammaproteobacteria; order Burkholderiales; family Burkholderiaceae_C; genus Polaromonas. Next base: position 6,101 of record JBILGP010000096.1, read on the forward strand.
GGTCGGCAGGATGGGAGCGCCCCGGCACCCTAAGCCCCGATCCATGCGCTTGGTCGGCAGGATGGGAGAGCCGGGCTACTGTGCTGCGCGAATGTCCCCCGGGCCGGCTG